>CAYWMW010000137.1:6524-11128 GCA_964458975.1 uncultured Lewinella sp.
GTGGTCTTGTGGTTCGGTGGTTTTTGGTTCGGTGGTTCGGTGGTTTTGTAAACCCGACAACCTCAAGCCCATCAGTTTTGTATTCACCCTCAAGTGAACCGTACTACCTACTTCAAGCAACGCCTCGGCCTGATCGCCAAAAAATTCTCGCTCCGCCGCAAGCGGCTGGTAAAGCTGGTACGCAGACCGTTCTCGTGGCTGGGCTTGCTGGATATTCTTTTTGCTTTCCTGGATATTCTTGGGCTTTTCGATCTATACGAAGCACTAACCAACGCCATCTTTCCCGCAGCCCGCCCGCTTACGCAAGAAGAGGTTGCAATGCTCCGCCCCATCTTCGGTAATTCCGTTCCTTACGATCAGATTCGGGTGGATGAGCGGGCCTACGTTGGTCCGTCCTGGGTCAAGTTTTACTACGTCAGCTTCCACACCATCAACAGCTGGGGGCCGATGAGTGCGCCTACGCTCGTACACGAAGTCGTCCACGTTTGGCAGTACACGCACCGGGGGGCGGCCTACATTCCCCGGGCACTTTACGCCCAGACCACCGAGATGGGGTACAACTACGGCGGTTTAGCCCCCCTGCGCGAGGCCAACCAACTCGAAGACTTCAACTACGAGCAGCAGGCCGACATCATCGAGGACGCCTTCCGGCTGGCCAACGGCTGGCAGGCGCAGTGGGTAAGGGGCCGTGGTGCGGAGGTGCTGCCGGATTACTATAAGTTCCTGGAGGAGATAAGGAATACTACTTACTGAAAATTTTGGCGCGCACGCAGGATGCAAGGAAGGGTTTCAGAACACGAACCCTACCTTTACCCCCATGCTCTCCATCTGCATCCCCACGTACCGTTATGACGTTCGCCCGCTGGTGACCGAACTGCTCCGGCAGGTCGCAGCGGTGCAGGAAGGGCCCGTCGAAATACTGGTCTTTGATGACGCCAGCCCGGACGACGGAGACTGGGGCCGCGCCGAACTCCGCCAAACCTCCGGCATCCGCTACGTAGAGCTGCCCACCAACCTCGGCCGCGCCGCCATCCGCAATAAAATGGCCAGAGAGGCCACCCAGGAGTTCCTCGTCATGATGGACGCCGACGGCTGGCCCAACCCAAACTTTGTGCGCCGCTACCTCAACGAAGTCAAGGAAACCAGGGTAAACCTCGGAGGGTCCGCCATCTCCGTAATCGTCACCGGAGGGCGGACCTACGCAGAAACACCACCCGAAGACCCCAACCTCCACCTCCACTGGTGGTACGGCACCCGCCGGGAGAGCCGAACCGTTGAGCAGCGTGAGGTACAGGAGTGGCTCGGCTTCCAGTCCAACAACTTCATGGTTAACCGTTCGCTTTTGCTGGAGTACCCGTTTTCGGAAAAGGTGAATGGCTATGGCCACGAAGATACCGCCTGGGGCCAGCAATTCGCCAGCAAACAGGTTTTCCTTTACCACGAAGACAATCCCGTAGTACACCTCGGCCTGGAGGCCAACGATGTTTTCCTCCGTAAACAAAAACAAGCCATCGAGAACCTCCGCCTTTTAAAAAACCAAGCTTCGCACCTGCGTACGCGCCTGATTGACCTGGTCGAAATTCTTCCTTTCCTCCCCTCCCTGGCCCGGCTCTTCCCCGAGCAAGCCCTTATCAAGCACTTAATTAAGCGAGAAAAACCAAGCCTCTACGCGCTGGATTTACTGAAGCTTCGGTGGTGGAAGGAATTATAGGAACTAGGAACTAGCCCCCATTAAACCTACCCATTTTAAGGTGAACTACACCCGCCAGAGGCTGTCCGAAAACAGCACCCGCTCGTCCGTAAAATGCCGCAGGTGCGTGTAGCCTGCTGCTGTGGCCAGTGCTTCAATTTCCCGTGTACCGTACTTCTGGCTTACCTCAACGCTGATGGCCTCCCAGGCATCGAACGCGTAGGAGGTGCCGAGGGCCGCGATGGTCACCGTCTGCTCAGTTTCTGAAACGATGTAGCTCCTTGCCGCGCCGCTGAGGGGGTCATACGTCTCCCAGTGGCGCCAGTTGCTCAGGTCAAAATCCCCGCCCAGTTCATTGTTGATGCGGCGGAGGAGGTTGAGGTTGAACGCGGCCGTATGCCCGGCCGGATCGTTGTAAGCGGCCAGGATGGTGGCGGGGTCTTTGCGGAGGTCGAAGCCGGTCAGCAGCAGGTCTCCCGGATTGAGGAATTTCCGCAAGCGCAGGAGAAACTCAGCAGCAGCGGTTTGGTTGAAGTTGCCGATATTGGCACCTGGGAAAAGTACCAGCCGGACGGTACCCTCCGCTGGCTGGCCGAGTTCCTTCAGCGCAGCGAAGTAGTCTCCGTTCAGGGGCGCGTAGGCCAGGTCTGGCCAGCTTTGTTTCACCCTGCCGGTGAGCTGATCGAGGGCGTTGGCGCTGATGTCTACCGGCCGGTAGGTGAAATCCGCTCCGGCGGAAAGGAAGGCATCAATCAAGTAGCGGGTCTTCGAGCCATCACCCGCCCCCAGTTCGATGAGGTCAAACGGGCGGTCACCGATCTCAGCGAGTAAATCCGGGCTACAGGTCTGGTAAATTTCCCGCTCCGCATCCGTTAGGTAGTACTCGGGCATCGCCATGATGGCCTGAAAGAGTTTATCCCCCGTTGCGTCGTAAAACCACTTGCTGGACAGGCGACGCGGGCTGGCCGAGAGTCCGACTTCTATTTCTTCGGCGAAGGCAGGGTTTGTGTTGGAAGGCATATGCGGTAATGAAAGGTAAATTGAGTTGGCCGGTGGTTGGGTGGTTGGGTGGTTCGGTGGTTCGGTCGTTCGGTGGAGGGTGCTCTACGGCTACATTACTAACCTGAGCCCCGTAAACTGCCACCGCTTATCCGTCTGGAAAAAGTTGCGGTAGGTAAGCCGAATGTGGCTCTGGGGCGTAGCGCAACTTCCGCCGCGCAGCACCATCTGGTTGATCATGAATTTGCCGTTGTACTCCCCGAGCGCGCCCTCCGGGCGCGGGTAGCGGGGGTACGGAAGGTAGGCCGAGTTGGTCCACTCCCAGGCGGTGCCGAGCATTTGCGTCTCTGCGTCCGCTGGTGCCTCGCCCTGAAACTGATGGCTGTCTGACCAGTTTTGCTCCTTTCGGACTTCAGGGTCAAGCTGTCGGCAAGCAACCTCCCACTCAAATTCGGTGGGTAAACGTGCGCCCGCCCAGCGGGCGTAAGCATCGGCCTCGTACCAACTAATGTGGGCAACGGGAAGGTCTGGTTGAACGGGCTGCAAGCCACCATCGAGCTGATAGTACATCCACGCTCCGGCTTCGTTCTTTAGCCAGTAAAGGGGCGCTTTCGTCTCCAGCTGGCGCGCCCATTCGATGCCCTCCATCTGCCAGAGTTCGAAGCGGTCGTAGCCGCCGTCGTTCATGAAGGCAAGGTACTCGCCGTTGGTGACGAGGTGGCGGGCGATGCGGAAGTCTTCGAGGTAGACTTTGTGTACGCTCAGTTCGTTGTCCCAGCAAAAGCCTTCGCCCTGGTAGCCGATGGTGTGGAGACCGCCTTTGATCGGTTCAAATTTCTTCGCGGACTGATCCGGTACGCCCTTCCGCACAACGATCTTTGCACCAGCGTCAGCGCCCGAATACGCCGGGAAGTACGGATTGGTACCAAGGATGTATTTAATATCGGTCACCAATAACTCCTGGTGCTGCTGTTCGTGGTGGCAGCCCAACTCGACGAGTTCTTCGATTTCTTTGCGCTTGGGGTGGTTGCTTCCGAGCAAATCGGTAATCGCATCGTCCACATGCTGGCGGTACGCGAGCACTACCGACAGTTCCGGCCGCGTCATATTCCCCCGGCTGGAGCGGGTGATGCGCGGGCCCTGGCTTTCGTAGTAGCTGTTAAAAAACCAGTTCAGGCGCTCGTCAAAAGGCGCGTAGCCTTCCACGTATTCCACGAGGATGAAGTTCTCGAAAAACCAGGTAACGTGGCCGAGGTGCCACTTGGGCGGGCTTACGTCCGGGTGCGGCTGCACCACGTAGTCTTCCGGCTTGAGCGGCGCGCACAGGGCGAGTGATTGTGCGCGGACTTGGGTGAAATGAGTAGTCATATATTAGGAATTAGAAGCTAGGAATTAGGAGCTAGGAATTAGAAACTAGGCGCTAGTTTCTAGTTCCCTAGTTTCTAGTTTCTAGTTTCTAAAACCTCCACCCCCTTCCAGAAGGCAATATGCCCCCGGATTTTCTCCGCCCGTTCGTAAGGTTCGGCGTAATACCAGGCGGCATCAGTGTTTTCCTTTCCGTCTACGACCACGTTGTGGTAGTTGCAGTCGCCCTTCCAGCCACAAAAGCTGGTTGTGTCGCTTGCCGTCAAAAAATCTTTGTTTACGGTGTCGGCGGGGAAGTAATGGTTGCCTTCTACAACGACCGTTTCTGCGCTTTCGGCAATTACCTTACCGTTCCAGATTGCTTGTTTCATTGAGGTTTAAATTGATCGGAGAGGTAACACGGAGTGTGCACCAACGGTTGTACTTATGCCTGCTTCAAGACCGGCTAAGGGGTTGCGGAATAATAAGTTATTCTGGTGACCACGCAGTAGCAGCGAAGCTCAAATGAGTGATCGCGGTCCTGATGGAGTTCGAGACGGCGTAAGCATAG
>CAYWMW010000138.1:0-4119 GCA_964458975.1 uncultured Lewinella sp.
TCCTCCAATCCACGTTAAGTCCAGCGGGGTATCCGGGGCTCTTTTCTTCAACGATCGAAAAACGAATTGCCATGATTACTGCTAAAAAACGGGCGCGGAAGCTGCGCTTTTTTTCTCTGTTTACACTTTGTCTGCTGCTGGCGGGGCTGGTTATTGCTTGTAGCGGAATTAGAGGTGAGGTTTCTGCTGAACCTATTGAACCGCTAAAAAAGAAGACCTTAACCGAAGGCCTGAATTCAGAAGAGAGCTATCAAAAAGGTTATGACGATGCTATGGCTGCTGCTGAAAAAGCCCTTGAAAAATTAGTAGATGAACTGGCCGGAATAGTCTATAAAAAGATAACCTACCCTGCCGCTGCCCGTAAGGCTGGCGAAACGGGAAAGTTTGACTTTCTGATTAGTGTAGATGATAAAGGGGAGATAACGAACTCAAGCTACAGCCAAGAAGCCAGCGAAAAAGATCCTTCTGGAGAAGTAACGGTGGTTGGCTTTGGCGAAGCCAATGGGGAGAAAATTGGAAACTCAGCCATACTTGTCGAAGAGGTTCTCAAGGTGCTGGATGGCCTTCAATTGCCGGAGCCTTTCAAAATTATGGATATTCCGATGCCCGCTAAATTGACGATTCGGTTCAACTTTATTCTGGAAGAATGATTTTTGTCTTGTTTCGTAGACACCGAAGCCGATCTTCCTTCCAGAAGATCGGCTTCGCTATTGGATGAAGGGATTGTCTACCTTTTTCGTCCAGTTTTCAAGTCGTATCCCTTCGACGCGGGTCATGTGTTTGGTGTTGTTGGTGACGAGGATTTACTCTGCTACAGGAGGTGTGTCTGGGGTGTTTACAGTAGCGATGTCGTTTATGATTGATTCTGTTATCCAGATAATCAACTTTAAGCGATCTGCTTTCGACAGCCCCAAAATCACCTCCTCAAAATTCTCAATACCAGTATCTACGGGAGCGCCCATAACCTTGTTCTTTTAAGTTTGTCTTAAAGATACAACGATCACTCCTTTTCATTAGTTGCTACCTTTGTCTGTACGATGCAGCCTCCGGCTGCGAGCTTCCGAGGCACGCTCCGCGTGCGAGACACCACCATCTCGCAGCCGGAGGCTGCGTCGGAAACCCGCACGCGGAGCGTGCATCGACCAGTAAATCATCCCGCTATGTTGCTATTGACCCTTCTTGTTTCCCTCCTTTCTCCCTTCCCCCCTTCCTCCCTTTCTCACGACTACCACGTCTCCAAAACCAACGTCCGCTACGCCGCCGACAAAAACCAGGTCCAGGTAGAAATGCACGTCTTCGTGGACGACATCGAAAAAGACATGGTCGCCGCCGGCGCTCCGGAAAGCATGGAGATCGGCACCAAACGCCAGCACGAAGACGCCGAGCGCTACCTGACCAACTACCTGGAAAAGAACTTCCGCATCAACTGGAACGGCGAAGACCTCCCCCTCGAAATCGCGGGCTACGAACTGGCCGATGATCTCCACGGCCTGTGGGTGTATCTCTCCGCACCAACCGAGGAGGCCCCCGTAGAAATAGCGATTACCAATACCCTCGTCACCGGTGTCTACCCCGACCAGAAGAACATCGTGAAAATTTACAACGGTACCGAACGCTCCGCAACCCTGCTGATGAGCAAAGACCGCCCGGAGGCGGAGTGGGTAGCTCGGTAGTGCAACTAATTGTCTTGGTTTATGTATATTTGAAGTGTCACTTTAAATTTGCATAAAATGATCATACCGCGCCACCTAGTTAACCACCTACAGGAATTGGGAAGTCACTTCCCTGTCTTGAGTGTCACCGGCCCTAGGCAAGCGGGAAAGACGACGTTACTTCGGGAGCTGTTTAAAGAATATCGTTACGTAACTTTTGAAGCTCCTGACGTAAAGCTGTACTTCCAGAGCGACCCCAGAGGGTTCCTCCGTGAATACAGCGACAATGTGATTTTTGACGAGGCACAACATGTCCCTGAACTGTTTTCTTATCTGCAAGGGATCGTAGACGAAGATCGTCGTCCGGGGCGCTTCATCCTTTCTGGCTCTCAGAATTTTTTAATGAGAAAGTCAATCACCCAATCGCTTGCTGGCCGAATCGGGATCGCCAAGTTGTTTCCTCTTGATTTTCAGGAGTTGAAACATGCCGGTCATTTGCCCGAAGATTATCTTGATGCTATCTTTAAAGGCGGCTATCCTGCCCAGTTTGCTAACCCCATGCGCGATAAGATTTTCTACTCTAATTATATTGATAGTTATGTCCAACGGGATGTTCAAGAGTTGATTGACCCTGGCAATTTATCAACCTTTCAGCGTTTCCTTGTCATGGCAGCGGGTAGTGCAGGGCAAATGCTTAACTACTCAAATATTGCTACCGTAGTTGGTGTGTCAGTACCAACGATCAAATCATGGTTTTCTATTCTAGAGCAGAGTTATATAGTTTTTCGCCTTGACCCTTTCTTCCGACAAATCAACCGGCGGCTCGTTAAATCTCCTAAGTTGTACTTTTATGATACCGGGCTACTTTGTTACCTGCTTGGAATTCAGGATGCTTCTTTCTTACGCAAGTACCATAACTTTGGTAGCCTGTTTGAAAACCTGATTATTGCTGATGCTGTAAAGAGAACCTATCACGACGGTTCAAGACCTCGGTTTCATTACTATCGCGACAGTAATGGGGTTGAGGTAGACCTCGTCTACGATACCCCCGCAAAAGCCATTCTCTGGGAAATTAAGGCAACTGAAACTTACCACCCTAGACTTAATAGAACATTGAATACCGTTGCTGGTCGCTGGGATATTCCGCCCGAAAAGAGACTAATTTACGGTGGGGCCGAGGAAATGACTACCAACGGAATCAATGTGAAAAAATGGTTTTCAGAAAATTGGCAGACCTGACCCCGCAAAAAAAAGCCCTACCGTAAGCAGCGTTAGGGTACGTCCCCTCCTTGTCAAGCCCCCACAAAAGCCTCCCAAACCCCATGGCCAAGAAAAAGCCCGCCATCCTCCGCCCCCACGCGGAAACCGCCTACGCCGCCGAGCTGAAAGCCCTCGCCGCTCAGGATGAAGACACCCGCCCCACCGGCTGGAACCTGAGCCCCCGCGCCGTAGTGACCTACCTCCTCGGCGATACCCTGGCCGACGGAACGGCGATCACCCCCAAATACTTCGGCGACCGCCGCCTGATCGAAGTGGCCGTGGCGAGCCTCGTTACCGACCGCGCCCTGCTCCTGGTCGGCGTACCCGGCACGGCCAAAACCTGGGTCAGCGAGCACCTCGCCGCCGCCATCTCTGGAGATTCAACCCTGCTGGTGCAAGGCACAGCCGGCATGAGCGAAGACGCCCTCCGCTACGGCTGGAACTACGCCCGCCTCCTCGCCGAAGGGCCGAGCGAAAAAGCCATGGTCCCCAGCCCGGTTATGACCGGAATGCAAGCCGGAAAACTCGTCCGCCTCGAAGAACTCACCCGTATCCCGTCGGACGTGCAGGACGCCCTCATCACCATCCTCTCCGAAAAAATCCTCCCGATCCCCGAGCTGAACGAGGAGGTACAGGCCGTCCGTGGCTTCAACATCATCGCTACGGCGAACGACCGGGATAAGGGCGTGAATGAACTCTCCAGTGCCCTTCGCCGCCGCTTCAATACCGTCGTGCTGCCGCTCCCCGCTACGCTCGAAGAAGAAGTCCGCATCGTTACGGATCGGAGCAGCGCCGCCGCCGCTGGCATGGAACTACCGCCCGTGAAAAAAGACGTAGCCGCCGAGATAACCCGCCTCGTCACCATCTTCCGCGAACTTCGCAACGGCCGCACGGAAGACGGACGCACCCAGGTCAAATCCCCCAGTTCAACGCTGTCTACGGCGGAGGCCATCTCCGTTGTCAACCAATCCCGTGCCCTGAGCCACCACTTCGGCGCGGACGACAATGCCCTGCAGCCCGAGCACCTGGCTGCCAGCCTCACCGGGGCCATCGTCAAAGACCGGGGGCAGGATGAGCCCGTCTGGCGGGAGTACCTCGAAGTCGTGGTCCGCAACCGGAAGGGGTGGGAGGACCTTTGGGAGGTGTTGAAGTAGGGGCGGCTTCAGCCGCTGCCTTGAAAATTTAGCTTTAAGGCAGCGGCTGAAGC
>CAYWMW010000138.1:4129-11088 GCA_964458975.1 uncultured Lewinella sp.
CCCGCCGTGGCTTTTAAAATTTTTTTTTCCGCCGGGGGCTTACCCCGCGCCTACCGTTGGGCTCACCGCAAAAGCACAAAATCCCCCTTAAAAACCTCCACCCGCCCGTCAACAAACTCAACGGTGGCGGAGAAGATGAAGATTGCGGGGTTCATGGTTTGGCCGTTCAGCCGCCCGTCCCAGCCGAAGGCGGGGGCGTTGGGCGGGAAGTTGGTGCCGTTGAATACCGTTTCACCCCAGCGATCGAAGATGGTGAAGTCCTGGATTCGGGCAACACGGGTCAGGTTGGCAAAGGGAATCATGACATCGTTCAGGCCGTCTCCGTTCGGGGAAAATCCGGTGGGGAAGTAGACCTCGCGCATTACATCAACGATCACCGTCACGCTGTCGGAGGCCACGCAACCGTCGGCGCTCATCACGTCTACTACGTAGGTGGTCGTCCGGTTCGGGGTAGCGGTAGGGCGGAGGCAATCGGCGCAGTCCAGGGCCAAAGTCGGAGTCCAGGAAATCTGGGTCAGAGAAGAGTCGGCAAAGTTGGAGCGGGTATTGATGAAGTGGGCGTCGCCGAGGGAGATGACAGCCGTAGGGTCAACGAAAAGATCAAGCGCTGGAGGGAAGGGGATGTCGATATCGTCCACCAGTTCACAGCCATTAGCGTCCTGAATGGCCAGCGCGTAACGACCGGGTTCCAGGCTGTCGTACCGGGTTTCCGCAGTGAAGCTGGCTCCGCCGTCGATGGAGTAAAGGATAGGTTCGGTACCACCGTTCACGTCCGTAAATTCAATGCTGCCGAAAGGATTGGCGCAGCCCGGAGTCGAGCGATCCGCATCAAAGCCGAGTAGTAGGTTTTGGATAAGCTCAACGTCGGCCACGGTAACGCAACCGTTCGCTTCACTGGTAACGGTAACCGCATAAGTGCCACCTCCCTGCACCAGTGGCCGTGCGGTGGTTCCGCCTTCCTGAACCATCCCGTCGGCCGAAGACCAAACGTAGGCGAAAGGCCCACTACCTTCGGTGCGGGCTTCGAGGCGAACGGGCTTGGCGTCGCAGCCGAGATCGAAACCCGCGCCAAGGTCTACGGTGGGTTCGATGAGGTCTTCGGTAACGACGACCTCCAGCGTGCTCCGGCAGCGGGTAGCCTGGTTCAGGACGGTGAGGACGTAGCTGCCGGGCGCATCCACCACCGGAGAAACCGTATTGTTGCCGGAGACAATGTTCCCATTCGCCGTAGACCAGCTTATCAGAGCGTCGCCGCCGGAATTACTACTGGTCGCCATGATCTCCACGCTGGAAACCAAACAGTTCAACTGAGCAGGTGGTGCCGCAGCAAGGTCTGGTAACTGAACGTCCTGCTCTACCTGAATGCTTGCTTCGGCGGAGCAGCCGTTTTCGGTGTTAAAGACCGTCAGGACGTAGGTTCCCGCTTCGGTAACGGTGGGCGTTCGGGTGTTGCCACCGCTCTCAATTACACCGTCTGCTGTCGTCCAGCGGTAGGTGAAACCACCGCCAGCAGAGGACAAACCGCCGTCTATCTGAACCGAAGTATTCCGGCAGGTCAGGAACTCCGGAAAAGCAACGTTGGCGCGGGGAGGCTCGGTGTTTTCTCCAACGATCACCTGGGTGGAGTCCGTACAACCATTAGCGGTGTTCAGGAGGGTGAACTGATAAGTTCCCGCTTGATCGATGTCAATTTCATACCCGTTGGTTGGGCTGGTGATGTTGCCGTTGGTGGTAGCCCAACTGGCGGTATAGGTCACCTCCGGCGGAGGGGGAGTTGCGCTGATGGTTCGTTCGGTAGTGGCACAGGTAAGGTCTGCTACCGGAGCGACCTGAACGGCCGGAAGAGCAACATCTTGGCTCACGATCACCGTGTCCGTAGCGGTGCAGCCGTTTGCGTCGTCGGTAACAACCAGCGCGTAGGTTCCGGGGCGGGTTACACTGAGCGCAGGCGTTGTTCCGGCGGGCCCAGACGAAGCTTCGGCCCAGGCGTAGCTCAAACCGTTCATGGCACCTGCGGCCGCGCCCAAAACGAAAACAGTATCGGTACACGTAAGCATTTGTGCGTTCAGGCCAGCGTCAATAGCCGGTATTTGCTGGTTGGCGGAAACAATGGTTTCGGCGGTGGTGGTGCAGCCATTGGTAAGGTTGCGTACCGTGAGGGAGTAAGTGCCCGCAGCGTCAATGGTTGGCGTGAGGCTGGCTGTATCACCAACAAAATTTCCGTTGGTGGTAGACCACGTCCAGTCAAATTCAAGGTCGTTGTCAGACTGACGCGCATCCAGTACCTGGCTACTGTCGCGGCAAGTCAGCGCAACCGGCGGGAGAATGATGGCAACCGGTGAAACAGTATCCTGCTGCACCGTAATCACCTCGGTATTGGTGCAGCCAGTAGCTGTATTCGTAAGCGTTAGGGTGTAATCACCCGCCGCGTCGATGGATGGCGTAGGGCCATCGGCTCCACCCAGGATATTGCCGTTGGTGGTGGCCCATTCAAACGAGAATTCTGGCCCGGTGCCCGAGTTGCTCGCATCGAGGTTGAGTACCACTACGTCACAGTTGAGGGCGGTGGGCGGAGCAAGGTCTATAGCGGGTGGGGCGATGTTCCGGGTCACCGTCAAGGTGTCCGAACCGGAGCAACCGTTGAGGGTGTCGGTCACGGTAAGGCGGTAGGTTCCCGGCTCGTCAATTGCTGCCGAAGGGGTCATCTGGCCACTCAGGATATTCCCGTCCGGGGTTGACCAGAAGTAACTGATATCAGGGCTGGCAGCTCCTCCCTCATTTAGCTGTAATACGGTATCCCGGCAGGAGAGGGTAGCCTCCGCCGGGCCAATGCTGATGGCGGGGATGTCGTCGTCGGCCAGCACGTCTACGCTGTCAACGGCCGTACAACCAGTAGCCGTATTTTCTACTGTCAGGAAATAACGGCCGGTGGCACGAACGAGCGGATTTGATTGGTCCTGATCTCCCACAAACTGACCATCGGGGGAAGACCAGGAGTAGGTCAGTGTATCTCCGAAATTTATACCTTCCAGTCGGATTTCGGTGACCGAGCAGTTCAGGATGAGCTGCGGTCCTGCCTCGGCGGGTGGGGTGAAAGCTACACTGACCACCTCAACACTCCGGGTAGAAGAACAGCCGCTGGCGGGGTCGGTAATGGTGAGTACGTAGGTGCCCGGAGTGTCTATCTCCGGATTCAGCCCTTCGGTACCCCCGACGAAATTGCCGTTGTCCGTTGTCCAAGCGCGCACGAAATTGGGATCAAGTGCAGTACCCGCTGCATTGAGCAGAATACTCGGGTTGTTACAATCTAAGGGTGGTGGTTCTGCGATCATGATGGCCGGCGCACTATCATCCTGACTGATCGTAACGGCGGCCTGCGCGGTGCAGCCCGTTGCCCGGTTGATGACCGTGAGTTGGTAGGTGCCCGCCGCGCCGATGAGGGGGCTCAGGGTGTCGGTTGCCCCGATCAGGGTGCCGTTGGTGGTGGCCCATCGGTAGTCAAACAGGTCTCCCGGCCCGGAGCCGAAGCCGTTTAGCCGGGCGGTGGTTTCCCCGCAGTTCAGGGTGAAGGGCGTGCCTGCGTTTGCGGACGGAGGCAGCAGGTCACTGCCGATGGTGATCGTAGTGTCCCGGCGGCATCCGGTGGCGGAGTTCCTGACCGTGAAGGTGTAGTTTCCGGCGCCCGCTACGCTTGGTTCCAGGCTGTCTTCCCCGTCAATTATGGAGCCGCCGTTACTGGCCGCCCATAAGTAGACAACGTCAGTGCCCATTGTGGTGCCATTGGCGTTCAGGTTTTGGGTGGCGCGGGCGCAGGTGAAGGGTGGAGGACTTTGAAGGGCAATGTTTGGCAAATTAGCATTGCTGACAACGGAAACCGTGTCGCTGGCGAAGCAGCCTGAGGACGGGTCTTCAACCAGCAGAACGTAACTGCCCGCTGCATCAATGCTGGCGGAGGGCGTGTCTCCTCCTGCAACAATGTTGCCGTCGGTAGTGCTCCAGCTGTAGGTGGAGCCGAAAGTTGCCGTTGAGCCCGCACCGTCCAGCAGAACGACGGTCGAAGAGCAATCCAGCGCAGCAGGCGGAGCAATGGCCGCGACGATCGAAGGCGTATTCCCGACCACGGTCACGGGCAGCATAGCTTCGCAGCCGTTGTCAGTATTCACGACGGTGAGTACGTAGGTGCCCGGCGTGCTCACCAGGGGGTTGAGGGTGTTGGAGCCTTCCAGAATGTTGCCGTCCGCTGTAGTCCAGCTGGCGGTGAAGTTGGGGCCGGTCTGCGAGTCAAAAGCATCGAGCCGGAAGGGGCCGGTGTTGGAGCAGTTGAACTCAGCGGGCGGAAGCACGGAGAGCACGGGGGCGTTGCCGTCTGCGACAACGTCCACGAAGGCAAACTCAGTACAGCCGGTTGTTGTGTTCGTTACTTCGAGTTCGTAGAAGCCCGGTTGGTCGATGATGACGTTGAAGGCATCGGCCCCGGAGACGATGTTGCCGTCGGCTGTAGTCCAGGCGTAAAGGATGTCTGGGCCGACGGAAGAGCCAGCGGCGGAGAGCTCGCCCGTAGGGTTTCCACAGCTGAGCGGGCGGAAGATGGCCGCACCAGCCTCGGTTGGGTTCTGGTTTTCGATGACGGTCACGAAGGCCTGGTCAGAACACTGCTGTACACCGTCATCGTAGAGGGTAGTTAGGGTGTAAAGGCCGGGCTGGTCTATGGTTGGGAAGCGGGTGTTGGCTCCGGAGACGATGTTGCCGTCCGTCGTTGTCCATTCGTAGAAATAGAGTGGGCCTTCGCTGGAGCCGGTGCCGTCCAGGTCAAGGGTTCCTTGTGCGGCACAGGTGAGTTCCAGGGGGCTGATGGCCTGGGCTTCCACGCTTACTTCCCGGATGGTTACTTCGTCGGTCTGGACGCAGACGGGCCCGAAGAAGAGGTCGTCGATGGCAAAGTCGTTTCCGCTGGGCGCGGTATTCTGGTTGGTGATGCAAATCTCTGCGGTGGTGGCCGCGGCAGACATCCAGGTTTCTGAGAATTGCTGCCAGTTGCAGGTAGAAAACGGAGCCGTGAATACGCCGCCCAGCGGTGCCCCGTTAACGGAGAATTGTAGTTGGGCTGGATTTTGCGCGACGACCGTCATCAGCCAGGCGTTGAAGGAGTACCGGGTATTGGGCTGGACGGTTACGGTTTGGCACCACACATTGTCTCCTGCGGTTCCTGATCCGTTGACGACCAGCATACCGCCTCCGCCACCGGTATGATCGAAACAGAAAGCAAAACCGAAGTGGGTGAAAAAACTGTTGCTGGCCACAGCGTACTCTCCTTCGTTGGAGAGCAAACCGTTGGAACCGCCGGAGCCGGGGGCGTAGTCGGTGGTGAAGCCACTATCTCCTGCGGAGAAATCACCGTTTACGATCAGGTTCAGGGTGGGGTCAAAGACTTCCGCCGTAAGGGTGTAGGTGGTTTCCCCGGAGACCGTTGCCAGGGGATTGAGCACGAGCGGATCGCTCAACCCGGCCGTCGGTGTCCAGGAGAAACCAGCTAAGTTTGGGCCGGAGATGGAGGTGTTTAGCTGGGCCTGGCCGCCGCCGGGGCAGACGACAAGGTCGGGGCCGGCATCTACCGTAAGGCCACACTGTGCCGACAACCGAAAAGAAGAAAGCAGGAGGAGAAAGAAAGCTAAATGTAGTATGCGTCTCATTGTAGAAAGTAAAATCGGGAGAGCAAGGTACCACTCCTGGCCTGTTGTAAGTAGGTTTTGCGCCAATTGAGTTACCATTCTGTTGGGTGGAAAGTGAGTGCTGTGTCATATCCTTGCCCTTAAACGTTCCTTTGCACCTGCGTCTGCGCCCAAGAAGGTATCTTTGCGTCTCTATAAAGCTAACCCCCACCGCATTATGCGCGTAACTGACTATTTCGACAAGGCCAAAGACAAAACGCTCATCAGTTTCGAGGTGCTGCCACCGCTGAAAGGCGGTAGTATGCAGGCGATATTCGATACCCTCGATCCACTGATGGATTTCAAGCCGCCCTTCATCGACGTGACCTACCACCGGGAAGAATACGTCTATAAAAAACGGGCCAGCGGCTACTACGAAAAGGCCAGTATCCGGAAGCGCCCCGGCACGGTCGGCATCTGTGCGGCCATCATGCACCGCTACGGAGTGGACGCCGTTCCGCACTTGCTCTGCGGCGGTTTTACCCGCCAGGATACCGAGAACGCGCTGATCGACCTCGGCTTCCTCGATGTGCAAAACGTACTCGCCCTGCGCGGAGACGCGCGTAAGTTCGAGGGCAAATTCGTTCCCGAAAAAGAGGGCCACCACTACGCCTCCGATCTCGTAAAACAGATCTCCGACATGAACCGGGGCAAGTACCTCGATGACCTGACGGACAACAGCGAAAGCTCCCATACCAACTTCTGCATCGGCGTGGCGGGCTACCCCGAAAAGCACTTCGAGGCACCCAATATGGAGCTCGACCTCCGCTACCTGAAGGAAAAGATTGATGCTGGTGCTGACTACATCGTCACCCAGATGTTCTTCAACAACCAGAAGTATTTTGACTTCGTAGCCGCCGTCCGCGCCGCAGGCATCAACGTGCCGATTGTGCCGGGCCTTAAACCGCTCACGAAGCTCTACCAGCTCAATTCCATCCCCCGTTTGTTCTACATCGACCTGCCGGATGACCTGGTAAAAGCCATCTCCGCCGCCAAAGACGGCGAGGCCCGCCGCCAGGTTGGTATCGAGTGGTGCATCGCGCAGAGTAAGGAACTGAAGGAGCGCGGCGTGCCGTGTTTGCACTACTATACGATGGGGGATAGCTCTACGATTCAGGCTATTGCTAAGGAGGTCTACTAGCCTGGTCGAAGCACACTCCGTGTGCGAGTTTACGATGCAGCCTCCGGCTCCGAGCTAGGGTGTCTAATCTGTCGCGTTCAGCCCGTAGTAACCTCACCCCAACCCCTCTC
>CAYWMW010000139.1:0-2613 GCA_964458975.1 uncultured Lewinella sp.
GGATGCGACTCCAATTGGTCAAATAGATATGTATATGAACTCAACCACTAGTACAGTGTAATTTAAGTTCTGCCATCTTAGGTGCTGATGAATTTTGCCGACTGGCGAGGCGCTTACACCGGAACTTAGCCGTAGCTAAGTGAGGATGTAAGCAACGCTGCTAGGCGGTAAAAGGCATCGCAGATAAGTGGTGAGAACTTAGATTACGCTGTACTAGTGTCACGGATTTGCCGCCTGCCACGTCTCCCCTCTCCTCGGGAGCTACTCTCCCTACACAAGTCCGCATGGTTAGGAAACCCCCTCCCCAACCCCTACCCCACAGGGGAGGGGCTTATGAAAACGCAATGCGTTTTTAGAGAAAATCAGTAGTACTAATAGACGTTCTCAATAAATGAGAACAACCGTAGCACCTACCCATTAAGCGAAGGCAGAGCCGCAGCGTTTTTGCTCCCCTCCCCAGCCGAAGGCGATTTGGGGAGGGGTTGGGGGAGAGGGTTTTAGGGTGTGTAGACTTGTGTAGGGAGGGTAGCTCCCGAGGAAAGGGGCCGGGGGAGAGGGAGATTTGCGCACATGATTATAAGCAAGTCGAATAGGCAATTTTGACTATTTTCGCGTCTATGGAAACTGAACAGATAGAAAAGTACCTGGCCATGGCCAGCGACGGCATCATAGCCTATGCCCCTAAAGCGCTGTTGGCGCTAGTAATTTTGTTTGTCGGCATCAGAATCATCAATAAACTGGTAAGCGTTGTAGTGAACCGGATGATGGACCGCGGCATCGGGGCAGACCTGACGCCCTTCCTGGGGTCAATTGTTAGTGTTGGCCTGAAGCTGATGCTGGTTTTTGTGGTGGCGAGTATTCTGGGCTTCGACATTGCGGCCTTCGTGGGCATTCTGGCTGCGGCGGGCTTCGCCGTTGGCCTTGCGCTGCAGGGCAGCCTGAGTAACTTCGCGGCGGGAATCCTAATCGTAATTTTCCGGCCCTATAAAATCGGGGATTGGGTAAAAATTCCGGACGAGTACTTCGGCCAGGTAGAGGAGATTCAAATCTTCAATACCATCCTGGTGACGCCGGGGCGGAAGACCCTCATCGTACCCAACGGTGAGGTAATCAGTGGCGTAGTAACCAACTTCAGCGAGAAAGGGCACATCCGCCTGGAGCTTACCCTACTGCTGGGCTACGAAGAAAGCTTCCCAAAAATCAAGACAGTGATTGAAGAAGCGCTGCGTGGGGTAGAGGGTATCCTTCAGGACCCCGCCCCTGAAGTAGGCATCGAATCTTTCGATACCCACAACGTTGTGGTGGCGGTCCGCCCCTTCGTCACCCCCGGCGAATACTGGGAAGGCACCTTCGAGGTACACGCTAAAGTTAAGAGCGCCCTCTCTGCTGCCGGAATCAAAATGGCTTACTCCGAAGGCGTAGACCTCGGCCCCATCGGTGAATAATCCCGGTTGATGCGCGGCAAAGCGAGTAGGCCAAACAACCCAATCAGCACGTTGCACCCAATGTTGATGGTGAAAAAGCTGATGTTGGCCCAGCTGAAACTGTCTAAGGAAGACACCCCGTAGAGCTGCAGCGCTTCACCGGTGAGGAAGTGATATGTCCCCATACCCCCGGGGCTCGGGATCACGATGCCCCAACCCCCCGAAACGAAAGTCACCAGCGCTGCCTCAATACTGAGCGCAGCGGTAGGGGAGAAGGCCAGAATGACGAAGTACGTCATCAGGATATACATCACCCAGATGTTGATGCTGTGCAGGAAGAAAAGGACCGGGCTTTCCACCTTCAGGGCCGTCTGCATCCCTTCTCCGAAGCCCTTTACGACGCCGACTACCTTCTGCCCAAGGGCACTCTCCATAATTCGGGTGCGCTGCCACCAGCCCAGGGCTAACACCAAAAGGCCAGCGATGGCACCGAAGATGGCGAGTGTTTGCAGGGTGTCTACTTTGTCGCCAAGGTCCACCAGTTCCAGGGCTTTGTTCCAGAGTTTTTCGCGGCCGAGCAGGAGGGCGATGCCGGTGATGCTGAGCAGCATAACAACGTCGATGGTGCGGCCAACGACGATGGTGCCAACCACCCGCTCCAGGCTGATTTTTTCGTAGCGGGCCATGGTGGCCGCGCGCACCACTTCGCCGATGCGCGGAAAGCCCAGGTTGGCAAAATAGCCGAGGTTGATGGTCAGGAAGGCATTGATGAGGCGCGGCGTATTGCCGAAGGTGCGCAGCATCATGTTCCAACGCAGCCCCCGGCTGAGGTTGCTGACGGAAAACGCAACCAGCGTCATCAGTAACCAGAACGGATTAGCGCTCTTAAAATCAGCGATCAGCTTATCCAGCAGGCTGCACTGATCGGCGGGCGTCCCGTCCAGCTTACACTGCTCCAGGTAGGCGGTTTGCTGGCTGCGGTACATCAAAAACAGGATGCCGAAGCCCACCCCGATGAAGAGCAGGAATTTTAAAGCGTTGGCCAGGTTCTTGTTCATGCGGCAAAGGTATAGTAGGCTCGGTCACTTCAGATGGTTTTTTTGAACTTCAGCGTTTGGCCAATTTAAAGGCTTCGTTGTTGTACTGAAGTGACCGAGCCGTCCGCTTCGTTGAAGAAGATCGCATGGAG
>CAYWMW010000139.1:2713-5403 GCA_964458975.1 uncultured Lewinella sp.
CTTTGATACCACGAGTCTGTGCTTTCGTGGTTCAAGAAATTACCTTTTAGGGCTCGGCAGCAGGTGCAGTATCGGTTGAGGGGGGGCAACCTCAAAGCCCCGTAGGAGAGGAAGCCAGAAAACCTCCCCCCGCATCCCGCGACCGCGCAAAAAAAAGTTGCTGCCACACGATAACACGCGGCAGCAACTCCCAACTCCCGACTCCAGACTCCCGACTCTTATCCCCGCCACTCCGCAAACTCCGTCTCCGAAGGTTTGCCGAGCCACATCATCACGATCATGAAGCCTGAGATGGAATTACTCGATTCCATGCATCATCTTTTTCATCCACCCGGAGATGGAAATGAAGACCAGACCAGCCGTAATCGGTACGGCCGCAAAAATCAGGAAGAAGCCACTAAGGCCAACCTGCTCGGCGATGGGCTCGATGTAAGAGCCCGTAAGGCCCGCCGCAAAGTTGGCGATGAAGTTGGCCACGAAGAATACCCCGAACATGAGGCCGATGAGGCGAACCGGTGCCAGCTTGGAAACATAACTAAGACCCACCGGTGAAATGCAAAGCTCGCCCAGCGTGTGGAAGAGGTAAGCCGCAATGAGCCAGAACATACTCACACTCGCCGTTTTTGCGCCGTCCGGGATGCTCATGGCACCCAGGGCCAGAATCGCAAAACCAAGACCCAGCAGGATGAGGCCCATCGCAAACTTGACGGGGCCAGCCTTGAGCCAGGAAATTTTCTTCTCCCACAGCTTAGCGAAAGCAGGCGCGAAGCAGATGATGAACAGACTATTGAAAATCTGGAACCAACCCGCAGCCACTTCCGGCTCCGTAGTAGTGAACTGCTCGTAAAGCATGATGCCGATGAGGGCCCAGACGATGACAAAAGCAAGGCCCAGTACCAGGTTGGCCACGGCGTATTTCTTAAAAGTGATGGAGAAGAGCTTCAGCAACACGTACGTCAGAACCATCACCGGAACAACGGTAAGAATGGTGTTCGCGATTCGGAAGGTGCTCGCACTATCGCCGTCCAGCGTCCGGTCGGTGTAGTCAAGGGCGAAGATCGTCATCGATCCACCGGCCTGCTCGAAGGCCCACCAGAAGAAAACGATGAAAAAACTGAAAACGATGATCGACCATACCCGGTCGCGCTCCACCTTTAGTAGCGAAGTGTCCGAGACGATCCAACCAACGAAAGCGATTACCGAACCGATGATGATCGGTGGCATGATCTGCCGGCTGAAGGTTTGCAGCGCGTTAGCCTGGGGTTCCATGAAGGTGACGATAAGCCCATAAACTACCGCAGCAATGACGGTGCCGATGATGCCCCAGCGGATAGCGCGCGGGCCTTCCTGCCCGTCCCCCTGAGAAACCTCCGGCAGGTCTCCGGCTTCCGCCTGGACTTTGGCCAAATGACCGTCGATGGTCGCCCCGTCGGGCTCAACGGCGAAACTCTCCGAGCCTGTGCCCGCAACTCCGGTGTCGTAAGCATCAACTTCGCTCGGAGCCAGGCCGATCCGACCGAAGATGCCCTGCGCAAAGTAAAACTGAATCAGGCCAATGAGCATGAAAATACCCGCCAGACCGAAGCCGTAGCTGTAGCCCCAGTCGTCGCTTTCGCCGTAGTAACTGCAAAGCATGATACCGAGAAAGGCACCAGCGTTGATGCCCATGTAGAAGATGGTGTAAGCACCATCTTTCAGTTCGGGTTCTTTATCGTATAACTGACCAACGATGGAGGAAATATTGGGCTTGAAGAGTCCGTTCCCGATAATCAGGAGTAAAAGACCGAGGTAAAAAGCTCCTTCAACCTCCAGCGCCATCGCCGCGTGGCCCAGCGTCATAATCAGTGCTCCGGCGAGCACCGCTTTCCGGTACCCGATGTATTTATCGGCGATGATGCCACCGATCATCGGGGTGAAGTAGACAAAACCCGTGTAGATGCCGTAGAGCGCTAATGCATCGGCGCGGTCCCAGGGCGTATCACCGAAGGCGACTTCCACCAGAAACACCACGAGCAAAACCCGCATGCCGTAGTAACTGAACCGCTCCCACATCTCCGTGAAGAAGAGAACGAAAAGCGCGGGCTTTTGCCCGAAAATATTACCCTTCATGTCGGGAAGGGAAGAAGAAGATGAGTCCATGATCCGTATTTAGTGCGCTAAAGAAACGAATTTTCAACGAAGCACGGGCTTTTCTACGACTTGTAACCCGTAATTTATTCGTTGGCCTCCGCTAATTGTCTGCCTTCAAACACTTTACGCAGGCTGGCGCCGAACCACCCACCGAGGCCAGCCGTGATGCCGCCCCAAATTGCGGTAACGACCACCAAGCTCCAACCGTTGCCTACACCAAAGGTGACGGCGAGCCGGTCGGTAAGCCGCCCTTCGGAGTCCAGGTGAAGAAAACCGGTATAAAGCCCCCACACCAATATGCCCGCCATGAAGGCCAGCCAAAAACCATTTCTCCGCCAAACGGGGAAGACCAGCGCCAGTACCGCCGCCGCTACCGCAGGCGCCCACCACGGCGCACTTAGGTAGAGGCACAGGATGGTGACGAGAATGATGGCTAGTAAGTAGAAGAATCTGTACATAAGTATGGTTTTTTGAGTGAGCCACTTCGGGGCGGGGGCGGGATGCGCCCCTAAGTGCCCCGAAGGGGTACGTCTCTTAGCGAGGGGTTGACCGAGGCCGAA
>CAYWMW010000139.1:5503-11088 GCA_964458975.1 uncultured Lewinella sp.
CCCCTAAGTGCCCCGAAGGGGTACGTCTCTTAGCGAGGGGTTGACCGAGGCCGAAGGCCGAGGTCAGCCCCTCGCTCCTAACGCTTCGCCCCTAACCCCTAACACCAACATCACAATGGCAATGGCTACCGCCGCACCAGCCGCCGGGTCCCAGCCCGCCCATCCGCAGTAATCACCCGCACCAGGTAAACACCCGTGGCAAGCCCGCCGAGGTTCAACTCCGCAGTGCCTCCTGAAGTAATACGGGTAGTGCTGATCTGCCTTCCGGTAAGGTCAAACAACTGAATCTCCTGCGGCCGGAGGCTGGCGGACCAGCGCACGGTCGTAAAGCCCGCCGCCGGGTTCGGGAAGACGGACCAGTCGGCAGCTTCGATCCGTCCGTCCGGCGTATCGGTGCAGACAACGTCGAAGACGAAGGCCCGGAAAGTATCCACCACGCCGTTGCAGACACTGGCGATTTCGATTTCGTTCGCGCCGCAGAGGTTCGCACCGTCTACGCTTACCTGCGTGGTATCGGTGTCCACTTCCGCCCAGGCATCCATCGAGCCGGTAGGGCGGTAACGGATGCGGTAGCTGCCGCCGGGGGCCGCGCTTGCTGGCCAGGTGAAAACGGTACGGGAGGAGTCTGCGTCAAAGCTTGCCGTAAGCGCTCGGGGTGGAGGGCAGCCCTCCGCATCCGCGATGTTGATGCAGTAGTCTTCTACTTCGCCAAAACCAGTTGAGGTAGGGCAGGAGCCGCCGCGAACCCCCCGGAATTGCATCATCACCCGCATACGGGTCAGGAGTAGGTCCGCGTCTTCGGGGACGGTGATGAGGCCGGTAACCGGCTCTCCGGCAACGCTCTCCATCTCCAGGGCAATTTCGGTGGAGCTGAAGCGGCCGTTCTGGTTCCAGTCAATGTAGACGCGGAATTCTTCATCTTCCAGAATCCCGTCATCCGAAGCCGGGGTAAGGGTGATGGGGTATACACCGCCCCGGACGAAGGCCCGCTCGGTCAGGTTTCCGTAGCTGGTGTACCCTTCTGGTTCCGCGCCGCTTTCGTTGACGATGATGTCGCCGATATTTACGGCCCCGATCCACTCCGTTCCGTTGTCGAACTCATCCGGCGTGCAGTACTCGGACTCTTCGCAGGAGCCGCAGCCAAAGCTCAGGATGGTCATCCGCTGGCCAAAGTCAGTCTGGAAGGTATCGCAATCGGTCTGGAATTCAAGTTCGTAGAAGGTACAGGGCTCGATGTTGCCAGCGATGGCGATGGTGCCGGTGTTGGAGGTACGCGTCAGCCAGTTTTCTTCGCCCAGCTTGCGGTAGCGGAGGCGGTAGAAGCGGCCAGCCAGCAGCTCGGAGTAATTGGCGAGGAAGAGCTGGTTAGGCTCGGCGGTGACGACGAGGTCTTCGGGGATTTGGCAGCAGCCGTCGGTAGCAACGGTTTTTACTTCGGTGGCGACTTGCTCCGTGCCACAACCACCCAGGAGTTGAAAGTCGTAGGAAACACACGCCGGCAAATCGGTGAGCGCAAAGGGGGAGTTCGGGGCGGAGATGGTGGTCCATTCCTCCGTACCAGTTGGGCGATAACGCAGGTTCAAAGTTGAGATAGAGGCAACGGCGCGCCAGGATACTGTGAGTTGATCGGCGGTACCCGCTGGTACCGCGACGGTGAAACTTGTAGGGCCAAGGCAGGCATCGCAGGCGGTCATGAGATCGTCCATAGCTGCGCCGACGTCCAGTGCTCCGCCGGTGACAGTGATGTCTGCGAGACTCTCATTGGGGGCTGTATTGTTTAATAAGGCAGCAGTGACCCGGCGGGCGGCAGCGGCGGGGTCGGCAATAAGGAGCTCACCGAAGTTGGAGCAGGGGGCGGAGTAGAGGAGGGCCATCGCTCCGGCAACGTTGGGGGTCGCGGCGGAAGTGCCGCCAAAATAGCCGTAATTATTGCCAACGTCGGTGGTGAAAGTCTCAGCTCCGAAGGCTCCCAGGTCGATGGTGGTAATACCGAAGCCAGCGCTACGTACTTTCTCATTATTGGTGTTGAGGTTGGTAACGGCAATTAGGTATTCAGAGGAACATGACGTAGGCAAGTCTCCGTCTACGTCTACGTCTACGTCCACGTTTGCCGTGGCACCAGCGTTCAGAATACCTGCTTCGCCGAGGCGGTCGTACAGGCTGCACCAGATGGGCGCATCTTCCGGGATGCCGAAGTCACGGCCCCAGCTGGCGTTAGTAACTACAACGTAAGCGCCTTCAGCTCCGTCGGTTTCATCGTAGCGCAGGCGGCTTTCGAGCGCATAACTGTAAGATTGGATTACTTCACTTTCAACGCTGATGAAGTTGTTTTTGATGATCATCAACTTTACGTCCCAGTTTATCCCGGCAACGCCGAGTTCATTGTTACCTTTAGCTCCTACAAGGCCCGCTACTGAAGTTCCGTGGTCATCGAATTGACCTGCTTCTATGATACTGGTGTCATTGGCGGTATTCCAGCCGTTATAGTCGTCGATGTAGCCGTTGTTGTCGTCGTCGATGCCGTTGGCGGGGATCTCGTCGTGGTTGATCCAGAGGTTGGGGGCGAGGTCTTCGTGGTCGGTATCGATGCCGTCGTCGATGACGGCGACGACGATGGTGTCTCCGTTGATGGTGACACCACCGGTGGTGACGTCCCAGGCGGACTCAACGTTGTGGTCCGCGCCAACTACGCCGTTGAGCTGGCCCAGGTTGACGTGGTGCCACTGGTCATCGTACCGCGTGTCGTTGGGCGTTGCGCGCTGGCGGACGAAGTGGTTGCGCTGGAGGTACACCACGGCGGGGTCCGGCCAGTACTTCCGGCGGAGCTCGGCTTCGGAATGGACATTAAAGTCGTAAGACAACAGCCAGGTATTGAGGCTTCGGCCCAGCGGCTTGAACGATGTCAGTTCCGGCACTGCCGTCAACCAGTTCTTTGCATCTACGTCCGCGCCCAACTGAACGATCAGCTCGCCCTGGCGGTGGTCGAGCTGCTGCGCAGAAAGGGTAAGGGGAAAAAGGGAAAAGGCAGAAAGGAAAAACAAAAAGGTAATAAGGCGCATGAGATAGTTTTGATTGCGAAAAGTACAACGACTACGACTCTTATCCGCAGTGTAGTACCTCGGTGTTTGTGTTTATGACGACTTATTTGCAGCTTTTAGCTTAAAGCATTCAGCGTTTAGGCTGCCGCACCTGGCTGCCTGAAGGCTAAAAGCTGAACGCTTTAAGCTAATGGCTTCTACTTAGCCACCCGCCGCCAGGCAAAGCGAATAATGATCAGCAAGCCAGCAAAAATACCCAGCAACCACTGGATCGGCAGCCGCGTGAAGGTGTAGATCCGTACCCGATCCATGAACCACATGATGGCCAGCGCCGCCGAAATCATGATTACCAGCCCGGAGAGCCGACTGAAGCCCGGCAAAGACTCAATCCGCACCTGCCGCTTCACGATGAAGAAGGTCAGCAGCATACTGCCGATGGGCAGTAGTTGAAGCATGATGTTGGCGTCCATCACGCTGCCGCGCTCAAACAACCACTTATAAATGGTGTACGCCACGGAAAGAATAGCGGGCACCGCCACCAAATACACGAGGGTAGAGTAGAGGTAGTTCCAGGGCGGCAGGTGGCCTTCCTCGCGTTCCATCCAGCCCGCCAGTAGGGCGGCGAAGGGAATAAGGGCAAAATAAAACAGGACGTTGGCGGGGTTGTCCAGTGCGTACTGGAAGAGATCGTTGATGGTCATGGGGGCGAAGGTAAGGAGTTTGGAGTCGGGAGTCGGGAGTCGCTACCGCAAGTACCGTTCGCGGCGCTACGCTTGCTCACCCAAGGCGAAGGAGCGTAGCGAACTGAGTGGCACGTGCGGCAGCGACTCCCGACTCCAAACTCCCGACTCCAAACTCCCGACTCCAAACTCCCGACTCCAAAACTCCCTACCTTTGCGCCTCAATTCAAGTAAATGTCTACAACTCCCCCAAAAGCTAATAAAGCGCTCTACGAACTCACCTGGTGGGCTTTCACCCTGGTACTTGCAGGTCTGGTGCTGCTGCCGATCTATTCTCAGCTGCCCGATTTTCCGTTTTTCGTGCCCAACTTTGTGTACGTTGTGGTGGCCATCACGCTTACGCGTTACCTGTTTTTCCTGAACATCTCCTGGCTGCGGGATCACCTGCTGGTGCAGGGCGGGCTCAGTATTTTGCTCATCATTCTTATCTTCTGGATGGTGCAAAACTTCAACAGCTTCATCATTTTCTTCGACGAAGAAGGGCCGGACATCCTCGTGAAGCACCTCGAAAAAGAAGCGGGCAGCATCCTGAACAGCTACATGAAAACGGAGTACCGGTTCTTCGGCGTTTGGGCCGTCATGGCGGCCGTCGTTACGCCCTTTCGTTTGCTCTACAACGTTTGGACGCGGTACGGGGCGGGGGTGCGGAAGTTGTAGTGGGGTGGTTTTGTGGTCTTGTGGTTGCCCTGTGTGGTTGCCGAGGAGGCATCCCAACCAAAGCATAATAGCCTTAGCTTTGCGTCTCATTTGGGCGCGGCCGCAGGATGCAAGGAACGTTTTTGAGGGGAAGGCTCCGACGGCAGAAATCCTGTCTAATCCTCAAAATCCAAATAATCCTAAACCCCTTTTTGCCGCCTGCCCCATGCGGTAGCCCTGCCACGTCTGCCTGGTGCGGCAGCGACTACATTACTACCGTACTACAAAACTGCACTACTAAAAAGCGGTAGCAATGTTACACCTGCCAAAAGCGGCAGCGACCACAATACCACCGAACCACCGAACCAAAATACCACCGAACCACCGAACCACAATACCAACAAGTGCATTTCGACATAATCACCCTACTCCCCGAGCTCCTAGCCTCCCCCCTCAGCCACAGCATCATGCAGCGGGCCAAAGACAAGGGCTTGCTCACCGTAGCCCTCCACGACCTACGGGAATACGGCATGGGCAAACACCGGCAGGTAGACGATTACCAGTTCGGCGGCGGAGCCGGCATGGTGATGCGCTGCGAACCCCTCGCTGAACTCATCGACAAACTGAAGTCGGAGCGCAACTACGACGAAATCATCTACCTCACCCCCGACGGCGAGCAATACGCCCAACGCCGCGCCAATCGCCTCAGCCTCGGCAAAAACCTCCTGCTCATCTGCGGCCACTACAAAGGCATCGATCAGCGTATTCGGGACGAGTACGTCACCCTCGAAATCAGCATCGGAGATTACGTGCTCTCCGGCGGAGAGCTGGCCGCAGCCGTTTTGGTAGACTCCATCGGCCGCCTCCTGCCCGGTGTGCTCAACGACGAAACCTCCGCCCTGACGGACAGCTTTCAGGACGACCTCCTCGCCCCGCCCGTCTACACCCGCCCGGCGGAGTGGCGGGGGCGCGAAGTTCCGCCCATCCTCCTCAGCGGCCATACCGCCAACATCGAAAAGTGGCGCGAGGAGCAAGCCCTCCAAAGAACCAAAGACCGCCGCCCAGACATCCTCGAATAGTCCTATCTTCGCGCCCCACAACCAATCGCGTAGCGATTAAACCATAGTAACCCCGGACGTAGCAAGTCGCGAAGCGACGCGGCGAAGTCCGG
>CAYWMW010000140.1:0-4462 GCA_964458975.1 uncultured Lewinella sp.
TTTCTTGGCGGATAACATCTTTGATTTTTTCAACAAAAGGATACGAGTTGTAAAGGGTGTGACGGTGTTTTGATGTAGCAATTTCGGCGAGGTAAACTTGAAAATCCCGTATTTGCTAGCTGGAAGCGAATCCTTCGGTGCTGTTCGTAAGGAATGTTGAAGATGTTTATTCAAATAGTACTTCGTAGTGAATACAGCTCAAAAAGCCAATGTTTACGGGGGCTTCAAGCAAATAAAGGTACATCAAAACACCGTCACACCCGTTGTAAAGTAGTAGATAGCTATTGTCTTAAAGTCAGGTAAGCTAGATCAGACAAAAGATGATCGTTCCCGCTCTAGCCTAAGACCTTGTCTGACCATTTTCGGTGCTTATGATTCTAAAGGGCTTGCCTCTGGCGGATGCTTGATTATTTCTACGGTCTTGACCAAACCCGTATATTTGCCCAAGCTTTCAGTTTTAGACTATCACACCGTTTCATACCAACATGCATCCCAAAAACATAAAAACCATCCTCATCGCCCTAGGGCTGATGAGCGGCGCACTCCACGCCCAACAATCGCTCCTGCAATTGGCGGAGCCCGACGTCGTCAGCCTCGTTAAGGAAGATGACCGCAGCGGGACGACGCGCTTCTCCGCTCCCTTATCCCTTGACCTTGCACCTGCTGCCGAGCCCGAAACTTACGCCTTCGAGAACGGAGAATGGACCTGGTCCCAATCCTTCAACGTGCCCGGCACCCGCGGCCTCGCCCTCTTTATCGACCAGCTGAACCTGCCCGCAGGCGGCCGACTGACGCTGCACAACGAACACGGAAACCGTGGCCCGTTCACCCAGGTTGATGCGAGCGCTAAAAACCGCCTCTTTACCGACTTTTTGCCCGGAGAAACGGTTACCCTGACCTACCGTGGTCCGCTACCCGAAACCACGCCCTTCCACCTCTGGCGCATTGACCACGTGTACCGCCCGGACCGCTGGAAGAACCCCTTCGCGAAAGATTTCGGCGACGCCAACAACTGCCACGTAAACGCAAACTGCACGGAGGGCGACGGCTGGGACGACGAAAAATCAGGCACCGCCCGCATCAACCTCGTCGTGGCGGAAGGCGTAGGCTTCTGCTCCGGCAACCTCATCAACAACACCGCCCGCGATGGCCGCCCGTACCTGCTGACCGGTTTCCACTGCATGGACGGCTTCACCCCAATCTATGACCTCTGGGCGGTTGACTTCGACTACACCGGCCAGGATTGTAACAACCCTGCAGAAGAACCCGAACCCACCCGCTACGTCGGCGTAGAATACCGTGCGGGCCTCCAGGCCACCGACTTCATGCTGCTGGAAATCACTGATGCTGACTTTACGGCCGAAGACCATTATTTTGCTGGCTGGGACCGCTCCGCTGGCGACGTTTCCGGGCTGATCACCCACTTTCACCACCCGATGGGGGATGTTCAAAAGATTGGAATATCCGACGCGCAGGGCATGCCCATCCTGAACAACCAAATCACCTGGAACAGTGGGGTCGTAACGCCTCCGCGTCACCACTTTACGATGGATTACGGTACGGGGACCTTTGAAGTCGGCTCTTCAGGAAGCTGTTATTTCGATGAGAACCGCCGAGTTCGCGGAACGCTGAACGGCGGTAATTCCAGTTGTCCGGGAACTTCGGAAGCCTTCGTCGGTCGCTTCCACCTGAGCTGGGATACGGGCACGGCGGACAGTACCCGCCTGCAAGACTGGCTGGACCCCGTAGGCGATAACCCGATGACACTGGACGGTGAAAATCTGCTGACCAAGCGCTTCGCCAAGGGAACGGTCTCTCTTGCGGGGGAGCCCGTTGCGGGCGTAGACATAACCTACGCCTGGCAGGGTGGGAGCGTTACTTTTACGACCGATGAAAACGGAAATTACTACGGCGAACGCCCCTCCGAGGTCAGCGCCTTCGCCATCAGCGGTAGTTACCAGGAAGACGGCCCGCTAGCGACTGGCGTGGACGTCGGCGACATCATCACCATCCGCCGCGACATCCTCGGCCTTGATACCCTGACGGATGCCAATCGCGTAGCCGCCGACGTGAACAACTCCGGCACTACCCGGGTCTCGGACATCACTCGAATCGTGCGCGTGATCCTTGATGTGGACGACTGGCGCGGCCGCCCCAACTGGCTCGTGTTGCCTTTCGGTTTCCCGCTGAGCCCCATCCCCGTTGATCCGGAGGAACCCATCGGTATCGCCCTCAACGATCGGGCGGTCCAGGAGGTGGAGGTGAATTTCTTCCTGCTCAAGACGGGGGATGCGAACGGTAGTGCGGGGGAGTGAGGTGGGTTTTGCCCGAAACAAAAATCGGGCGCAAACCAAAATATAGGATTTTTTTAGCCCCTAGCCCCCAAAGGGGGAACAAAAAGCGACAATTTGGTTTGCGCCCCAAAAATAACCAGCCGGGCACCCTGAGGTACCCGGCCGGCTATTAAGAAACCAATGTTTCTAGTAAGAGCATTCCATCGTCGCGTATTCCGTATCGATGAAAGATCCCCAGATTTTATAACAAGCCTGGATGGAATTGGAGTTGAAGGTTTTATCGAAATCTAGCGAGTCTGTGACGAGCCAGCCGTCTACCCGCAAGCGAACATTTTTAGCCTGCTTGGGCAGTTGGTGCTCAAAGCTGAAGAAGGCACTGATTCTCTTTTCAAACTTTTTTTCTACGCCGTTCAGGGTGTAGGTGAGGGTTACGTCGGCCAGATACAGCGCCTCGCTGTAAACGGTGACGTAGTTCGGAGCGGTGATCTCGAAGCCGTCGAGCCGGTCGGCATAAACGACGTAGGCCTCAAAGACGGCGTTTTTCACGTGGTCGTAGCTGATCCATCCGTAGCCATCGTCTCCCCAATTTGTACCCCAGGAGTTTTGGAGCTTGAAGGCTCGCTTGCTGTCGTCGTAGCCCATGATGACCATGGCGTGGTAGGCGTGCTGGCCGTTTACGCCGCCGACGCCGGTACTCCATACGAACCCTCTTCGCCCTTCCTTGAAGGCGTTCGTCAGGTTGGCACCCACCAGGATGGGGTAGCCGTCGTTGAGCAGCTGCTTAAGGTTACGTTCGTTGAGGCCTGCCTTTGGAATCAAAGCGTACTGGTCGATGCGGTTTTGGGCGGCTAAAGGGTTTTCGGGCTCTTTGTAGTTGTCTACCGTTCCGCAGCCGTCGCGGTCTGAGTAGGGCGCAACCGCAAGGGGGGCGATACCGGCGTACTTCAGGTGATCGAGTGCGCCGCGGCGCGCAGGAGTGCCGACGAAAAAGCTACCGTCACCACAGTCCGTGTTATTGACGTTCACCCGGTTGAATAGGTACTCCGGGCTGCCGATTTGCAAGGTGTTCAGGTTCTTAGTCCCAAGGTAGTAGTACCCCAGGCCGCTTCGTTTTTTCATTTCGTAGCTCATGATGCCGTAACCCAGGGCCCAGGCTACGCAGCTTCCTTCTCTGCCCTGGTCGCCAATCGGGGGCATATCAAGACTGAATACTCCTGCTTTTACCGGTTTATTGCTGGTGGAAGGGCTTACTTTCTTGACGTAGCTCTTGATGGCCGGAGGGGTAGCGGTAGCTCCCATGGAGAACTTAGAGATGTCGTGTGCCGGGCCTAGTTTTGGCTTTGGTTTTGGCTGCGGGTTCGTTTCGGGCTGTGGTGTATTCCCTTTATAGCCTTTCAGTACCCACTGGGCGCCCCATTGGTTTGGCGTCATTGGGCCACATTCCAGGGCGTCGTTGTGGATGTGTAGGTAAGTACCTCTCCACCTGTTCTTAAGGCGAACGAAGTTGCCGCCAGCGGGCTCGATCTTCCATTGTGCAGACCACCATCCGGGCTTTGCTTCGCCGGCTTCGGTTGGGCCTACGTCAACGTTTTGCAGCAGGTAGGTGCCGCGCCAGCGATTCTTGAAGCGGACGAAGCCGCCGCCAGCGTCTTCGACGATCCAGTCTTTGGACCACCACCCCGGCTCGGTCGGCCCGAATGCCGGGGCGGGTTCTTGTACGTGAACCTGTGGGTTCGTCTTGAAGCTTTTCTTCCAGCGGCTTTCAATTTGAACGTAGTTCTGGGCGGCGATGAAGCCGGAAGTAAGAAGTAGGAAAAGGAAAAATATACGTCTCATGATGAAGGGGTAATTTGTGATGAAAAAGAGAACTTGTTGTTCATTTGTCTGCCACAAAGATTGGGGGAGCAAGTGGTGCAAAACCGGGCTTTGGTCATGAGCGGGAGGAAGTTGGTCATGAGCGGGCATAATTTGGCGCGGCCGCGGGTGCAGGGTGTGTTCGCACAACGAGAGCAGGGTGGGGTAATGGCGAAGTCTTAGCAACGTAGCGCGACTTTGCGTTTGCCCTGGCACGCAAGGTCAAATGGGGGTACAACCGGATGCACGAATCTCCCCTCTGCCCCCGCCCCCCGCAGGGGGGGGGGGGGGGGGGGGGAGGGGGCGGAAAGGTT
>CAYWMW010000140.1:4472-11045 GCA_964458975.1 uncultured Lewinella sp.
CCCCGGCCCCTCTCCTGGGGAGAGGGGAGACGTGGCAGGCGGCAAAACTGTAGCAATCGTGCATTTCGTAATACACACGGTTAGAGGGTAAGTGTGAACCAAGCCCCATTGGGTCGTACCTTTGGCACAAACCTGCAATAAGCGTTATGACCATCCTGATCGTTGAAGACGAGCCCCTCTACGCCAGCCACCTTGAAATGCTGGTGGAAGACCTCGGCCATACCGTTCTTGGTTGTGTAGAAGATGCGGAAGCGGCGCTCCTCCTTGTCCGGGAGGCTATGCCCGATCTGGTTTTAATGGACATCAACATCCCCGGCGCCTACGATGGCGTTGAAACCGCAGAGCGAATTCAAGAGCAGGGGAGTTGCCCGGTCATTTTCATCACCGCAGAAAAAGACGACCGTACGTTTCAGCGGGCCAGCCGCCTGGGGCCAGCAAATTTCCTGCTCAAACCTTTTGACGACCTCCAGGTGAGCCGCGCCATCCAACTTGCCAGCGCCGGCGCAAAGCATCAGGAAAGGGATGCAACGGAAACAAACCTTTCGGACGAGGAAAACCTCTACGTAAAAACCGGGAAGAAACTACGGAAGATCCCCGTAGCCCAGATAGCATCGGTAAATGCCGATGGCCGCTACTGCGAAATCCATACCGTCACCAATCGCTACCTGATTCGCATGACGCTGCAAGACTTACAGGACCGCCTGCCGGAGGACCGCTTCTTAAAAACGCACCGCGGGCACCTGGTAAACGAAGATTTTATCGAATCAATTGACCTGCAAGACAGTGAAATAGTACTAAACGGTGGCCGGAGAATACCCCTGGCAAAGCGGGAACGAGAAGGCTTTCTGCGGCGTATCGATAAGCTTTAGGCGTTTAGTGCATTGGCAACCATACAGAAAAACTCGCTCCTTCTCCGGGCTTACTTTCCAGTTCAACGCGCCCACTATGAAGCTCGGCCAGCTCCCGGCAAAGAATCAGACCGAGGCCCGTACCGGATTTTCTTCGGCTACCGGCCTCCTTACCCTGCTGCAGGGTAAAGAGTTGTTTCTGCGCTTCTTTGCCAATTCCCGGCCCCTGGTCGATTACGGTAATTACATCCATCTTGCCCGCTTGCCGGTAGGTGAAAGCCACCTCTGATGCCTGGCCCGCAGGGCTGAACTTAACGGCGTTGCCCAACAAATTTCGAAGAATGGTTTGCAGGGCATCGTTATCAGCCCTTATTGTTACGTCTTCAGCAATGTTATTCCGAAGGGCAATCCCTTTTTCTCTAGCCGCCGGGCGGTAGAGGGCTAATTGCCCGTCAATGAGCTGGTGGAGGTAGAGCTTCTCCTTATATAAGGTAATGTCTTCAGACTGGCTAAGCGCCCATTTCAGCAGGTTGTCCAGCAAACCGTTAAGGCGGCCCGTGGTCTCACTCACATTGCCGATAACGCGCTTCAGGGTATCTGTCTTACCCCGGTCCAGGAGCTTGTTCACTTGGTACCCCGCCGTGCTAAGGGCCACGATGGGGTTGCGCAAATCATGGGCGATGATGCTGAAGAACCGGTCTTTGGTGGCGTTGAGCTTATTGAGCTCACCGTTCTGAATGGCTAATTTCCGGCGGGCCTTCCTTAAACGAAAGAAAGAGTAACCACCCACCAGCAGCAGAAGGCCCAATAAGGCCGCCGCAGTTTGGTAGAGTTTTCTGCTGGCGGAAACCTGCTGGCGTTCTACCTTGAGGCGCAGGATGTCGTTTTCCTTTTCCTTGGTCTCAAACTGATTGTAGTACAGCAAAAGGGCATCGTTCCGGTTGGCCCCCTGGATGCTGTCTTTAAGTACCGCGAGTTCGCGCGAGTAGCGGTCGGCAGAACGGAAGTCTCCACGCTTTCTGTACAGATCGGCCAGCCACCTGGTGTACATCAACTGCTCGGCGGGGTCGTTTTTAGCAATGGCCTCGTTATAAAGTTCAACCCCGTTTTGCTCTGCCTCTACCAGTTTGTTATTAGCCAATTGATAAAGCAGTGTGGATTGTTTATATAGAAAGCTATTCGTCTCCTTGAGCTCCGGGTGCTCTTGCAGCAAACTCCGATATTGCTGAAAGTAATGGCTTATGGAGTCGCGCTCCTCCAGCTCGTAATAAGCTTCCACCAAACCATTGTAAGCATAGGTCAGGTAAACGCCTTTGTCTCCTGCTTCATAGTCGTAGGAGACCACCCTCTGGTAGCGATCTCTGGCGGCGGGGTAGTTGTGCGTCAGCAATAGGTTACGGGCAATGTTTATATCCGCTATGGCCTTTGCCTCCTGAGACTCGGAGAGCTCCCGGTTCTGGTCCAGGTAGTCAACGGCTTTATCGTACAGGCCGATTTGGCTGTAAACAATCCCCAGCTCCGTGTACATTTCGCGCAGAATACTGGCTTTGGGCCAGTTGCTGCGTATCAGTTCGATGCCTTCGTCGAGTGCAAGAACTGCGGGAACAAACTGGCCGCTGGCGTTGTAAGACTTCCCCAGGTAATTATAAATTTGGGCCTTCACCGAGTCTTGAACAGACCGCGGCGTAAGGGATGGAACAAGGGCCAGGGCGAGGGTGTCGTAATGGATGCCCTGGTCGTACCGCTGATTGTAAAACGAAGCCTTGGCTGCCTCATGATAGAGTTCAAGCCCCACCTTCTTATTCTCCAGTTGTTCTGCTTGAAGCACGTAGTGAAAAGTGAGGGAGTCTCCCAGCGAAAACTGACCAACGTAATTAGCTGCCTTGATCAAATCCACTGCGTACCAGGCTTCATCTTCAGCATCATCCAATCGCTTGGCAACGGCCAGTTGTTCCATTATGAAAGCGATGGGGTCCTGGAAGTCGCCGTAAAGCAATTCCGCACTTTGTTCTTCCAGAAATTTGGCCCGCTCAACGTCATTCGGCAGGGTTTTAGCCACCTCTAGCAACGAGTCGGAATTGACCTGGCCGTAGAGCGAAGCCATGCACGACAGAAAAACGAGAGGGATGGTTTGAAGTAATCGTGTTGTCATAACATATGGATTCCGTGGCCGAAGATAAAGGAAACTATCCCTGCCTCGGACAGCCTGCCAGAAAAAAGAAGGCACCGGACGCAACCAAGCTTACCCCTGAGCAGTTTACAACCCCGAAGGCCACAAGTTTACCCAACGTGGAGCCCTAACGGGGGCGTACCGGAATCGACAGGGAAGTAAGTTTTGTAGTAAGCACGCCGGAGCATGATTGGTTACTCCGTAAAAAATAACGATTACAATTCTAGTTGGCACTCCCAGCTACGCTATGGCAGCCTAATCTCTGATTAGAACCATAGTATATAGGCCGCATGGTTGAGGTTCCATACACATCACGCCGCCTTCACCCCCTTTGGGACTAGTCTCCGACCCTAATCCGAGTCATGAGGCGAAATTTAGGATTTAAGGTCCGGACATGAGAGGGCGACCAATCTCCCCCCGGACTCGAAAACCTTGACTGGCCGATAAGCGTGTAGAAAGCTGCTTTACGCTTTCGCTGGACGCGAGTTCAATCGGACCGGCTGTACAGGGATGTACAGTTAGAATTGCTTGAATTGCTGGAACGCTAAGTGCAAACGTGCATATGCCAATCAGCAGCGAAGCTCACTGGAAGAAGTGAGAACGTTCAGAGACTAGGGAATCTACGGATAGCCCATAGCGAGCAACACCTAGAACAGGTGATGATATAGTCCAATCCCTAGTGAAAGCTAGGAAAGAAGAAAAGTCTCTCGTAGGCTAATCTTCTAAGTCTTTTTACAAGACAAGAGAGATGCGACTCTCGCCGCCTCCACAAAAGTCCGCGAACAGACTACTACCGGTTAGTCTGTTCGCGGCAAGAACAATCCGCAGCAACGCGGGTAAAAACAGCCTGCGGTGACCCCGCCTTAATCCGCAGGCTCCCTGCCTCATTCTCCTTTTTGGAGAGTGGGGCTTTTTAATTTTCGTCGAAATATGGCTTTTCCTGGTCGGTTGGATCGTGTGGCATAGTGTTTGCTTGTGTACCTTTGTGCCCTGATTGGAATGATGCCGGAAGATGTTCAGATGCTACCCGGCGCATTACATCATTTAATGTTCCTGGGTGCTAAAGATAAAACCCGACGCATTAACTTTAACGAAGTGGACGGCTCGGTCACTTCAGGTTCATTCCGAAGCGTTTCAGCCAAGCAATTGCTGGACCTCGAAGAGATCACCTGAAGTGACCGGGTCTAACCAAAAGAAGAAAGAAATATCCTATGGAGATGGACAAAAACACCATCATCGGCCTCGTGCTCATTATGGTGATTTTCACGGTTTGGCAGGTGATGATCGCCCCCAGCCCCGAAGAAATCGCTCGCCAGGAGCAAATGGCAGATTCCCTCAAGCGGGTCGAAGAGCTTCGCATTCTCGAAGCAGCGAACCCCGCTCCGCAGCCCGCCCCGGTAGACCTATCCGGACTTACAGACTCCGCCCGGCAGGCCCGCTTCAGCGGCAACTTCGGCCAGTTCGCAGCCGCCGCCGCCGGTGAACGAAAGGACGTTGTGCTGGAAAACGACCTCATGAAGGCGACCTTCGACACCAAAGGCGGTTTCATCAAGCAGGTAGAACTGAAAACCTACTTCAAGATCACCGAAAACGAAGACGGCAGCGAGAACAAGCTCCCGCTGGTCTTGCTCGAAGACGATAAGAACCGCTTTGAGTACACCCTGCCGGTCAACGGTGTCAGCGGAGCGGGCATCCGCTCTTCGGACCTCTACTTCACACCCGAGCTCCAGGGCAAAACCCTCATAATGCGCGCACCCGCTGGCAACGGTGGCTACTTCGAGCAGCGTTACACCCTGGAGGACGGTACCTACCTGATGGACTACGACCTCCGCTTCGAAGGCCTCAACTCCGTACTCGCCAACAACGGCGCGCCCATCTCTTTGCAGTGGGACAACTACCTGGACAACATCGAGAAGAACGCCAGCTACGAAGCCAGCCTCTCCACGATGTACTTCCACGAAATGGACGAAGGGACGGACTACTGCTCCTGCACCAGCTCCGACACCGAAGAACTGGAAGAAGACGTGCGCCTGAAGTGGGTAGCTGGCTCCCAGCAGTTCTTTACCTCTGCACTGCTGGCCGACAACGGCTTTGCCCCGGGCGCAACGCTGAGTACCGAATCTTACGATGTCGATACCAGCGAAGACCTCAAGAAAGTATCCGCTTCCCTGAAAATCCCCGTTGGAGGTTCCAACTCCGAGATCGTTGGGATGCAGCTCTACGTTGGCCCTAACGAGTTCGACCGCCTGCGCGCCATCGGCTATGAGATGTCGGACGTGATCAGCTTCGGTTGGTCCTTCTTCGGCACGATCAACCGTTGGGTGATTCGTCCGCTTTTCGACTTCCTTTCCGGTTTCATCGGTAACATGGGTATTGCCATTTTGGTGCTTACGCTGATTGTAAAGCTGTTGGTGTACCCGCTCACGTATAAAATGCTGGTCTCCAACGTGAAAATGCAGCTCCTCAAGCCGGAGCTGGAGAAGATGAAGGCCAAGTACAAAGACGATGCTCAGGCGCAGCAGGTGCAGCAGATGAAGATGTACCAGGAGTACGGGGCTAGCCCGCTCGGCGGCTGTTTACCGATGGTGTTACAGATGCCGATCTGGTTTGCGCTTTACCGCTTTTTCCCGGCCTCCATCACCTTCCGGCAGGAAAACTTCCTCTGGGCGAATGACCTGAGTACCTACGATGTACTCACGAAAATCCCGGAGTGGATTCCTTTCCTCGACGGTCACCTGAGCCTTTTCGCCATCCTCTGGGCCCTCACCACGGTCATCTACGCGTACTACAACAGTATGCACATGGACTACAGCGCGCAGCCGATGATGAAGTACTTTCAGTACGTGATGCCGATCTTGTTCCTCGGCTTCTTCAACAGCTTCGCGTCTGGCCTCACGGCGTACCTCCTCTTCTCGAATACCTTCAACATCGCGCAGACGATCATCACGAAGAACTTCCTCATCGATCACGATAAGCTAAAGGCGAAGATGAACGCCAATAAAGCCAAACCCAAGAAGAAGGGCGGCTTTAGCCAGCGTTTGCAGGAAGCCCTTAAGGAACAGCAGGCGCAGCAGGCCAAGCAGCAGGGGAAGAAGAAATAGTCATAAACATAAGTCATCCCGGATTTTAGAGAAGTAAACCTGGATGAGTTGTAATAATACACCTACGAAGTAGTATTTAGAAAGCAGAATTCAGGTGACCATGTGCGGTAGCCTGAATTCTGATCTCTGAACGCTGTAATTTGTGCAGAACATAGAAAAACCAACCTAAACTTCGGGATGACTCATGTTCATAACTGCTTGACTAATAAGGGCGCGGCCGCAGGATGCAAAGACCGTTAAGGGACGCCGTGTAAATAAATTACCGGTTTTGAGCTGGCGCTTTTGTTCTCACCGTACTTGAAAAATTCTTTGCATAGCCATAGCTACGGAAATAATTTTTAAGTGCGGTGAGGACAAAATAAGACGTTCAAAACCGGTAAGTTATTTGTATGGCGTCCCTAAAGGCACAGTTCCTTGACCATGTGCCGTGGATGAAGCTAACTTACCCTACCTT
>CAYWMW010000141.1:0-10905 GCA_964458975.1 uncultured Lewinella sp.
CTAAAACGAGTACCGCAAGCTGAGCCGCGTAAAGAAAGGAGCGCCCGGCGTAAAGTGAATCTCTTCCACGCTGTTCACTTCGTTGCGCAAGCGGGATTCAGTAGCGAACTGGGTTTCCTTCCAGTCTACGTCGAAAAGGTTTTCAATATTGAGGCCAATAGAAAACGGCTTGAAGTCGTAGTTGGCGTTGATGTCTACAATGGTGTACCCTTCGGCAACGATGCTGTTGTCTTCGTTGGCTGGCCGGTCGGCGAGGTAACGGAACTGGAGACCTCCCTTAAACTTACCCTTGATGGCGTTCAGCCCACCAACGGCGGTGTAGATCGGTGCCAGCGGGATGCGGTCTTCGCCTTCGGCTTCTTCTACGGAGCGGCCGTAGGCGTAGTTGGCGTCGAGGTTGGCAAAGAGCCAGTCCTTTACCTGATAGCGCAGGCCGAGGTCGACACCGTAGCGGCGGGTCCGGCCGCTGGGCTCAACGATGCCCGCATCACCGACGTAGACGAACTCCTGTTCCAACTCCAGTGCCCAAAGGGCTACGTTAGCCACCATCCGGCGGGCGGGTTTGAATACTGCGCCGAGGTCAAAACCGTAGGCAGGGGGCAGAATAGCATCGGCCGAACCGTCCAGCACCACCCGGGTATCGTTGGAGTGAAAACCAACCCCGGCCTTAGCGAAAAGCTGAACGTTGTTAGTAGCGTTATAGATCACGGTCAGCTTGGGGGTAACGATTCCTTTCGCCTGCGTCTGCGGGTCGTAGAGAGAATCCACGGCCAGCTTAGACTGGTAGTTGTACGTGAAGTAGTCGTAGCGCAGTCCGGGGCGGATGACGAAGTCTCCCGCGTCGATCTCCGCATCGGCGAAGAGGTAGGCGTTTTTCTCATCAATGTCGCCAAACTGGATGTTTTCCAGCAACTCCGTTCTGTTTTTGGTGCGGGCCAGACGGTTGTCTTCTGAGCGGTCTGCCCGCAGGCCGGTCCCAACCCGGAAGAGTACCTCGTTGGGGCCTAAGTAAGCGACCTTGTTCCAGCTGGACTCAAAACCGAAGAGCTGGCGGTCTTCAACCTGGCGGATCTGGTCGCCGTTCACCGGGTCTTCCAGGAAGAAGGTGAAGTTGGAGAACAACTCGAAGTCGTAGAGCGAGTAGTAGAAATTACTTTTGATGAAGGAGTTGTCTTCCATCAGGTGGTTCAGGTTCAGCGCAATGTTGGTCCGGCTGGTGTTGCCTCCTTCGGTATCATCGATGGCACCGAACTGGCTGATGGTACCGTCTTCTACGGCACGAACGGGGATCTGGCCCGAAGCGTCCCACTCACTGGCGAAGTGCGAAGCAAGTACGGAAAAAGAAGTTCCGTTGCTCAGGCGTTGGGAGTACTTCCCCATGAAGTTGTTGCGGTAAAAATTTTGCGAAGCCTCGAAAGGGCCGTCGGTACTGATGTACTCTGCGGCGATGTAGGCACTGCGGTCGGTAGTATCCACCAGGTTGAACATCCCCAAGGCCCGGTAGGTATTGAAGCTACCGACCTGGAGGCCAACCTGAGAAGACTCCAGGCGGTCTTTTGTGCTGAAATCGACGTAGCCAGCGGTGTTGAAGTTTCCTTTGTCGGCGAAGTACGGCCCCTTGCCAAAGTCAATCTTATCGAGCGTTTCGGGGATCACGAAGTGCAGGTCCGCATAGCCCTGGCCGTGGGCGTGGGAGACCATGTTGACGGGCATCCCGTCTACCGAAATGGCGATATCGGTGCCGTGGTCGATGTCGAAACCACGCAGGAATATCTGCTCGGCTTTACCGCCGCCGGCGTGCTGGCCGATGAACAGGCCCGGCACTTTCCGCAGCACCTCCTGCGAAGACCGGACGGGGTCGATGACGACGTCGATGGCGGAGACAATGTTGGTTTGCCGGGTATTGTTGCGTACCGTTACCGCGCCCAGGTTGAAGGCGCTCTCTTCCAGCTTTACGTTCAGCCTTTCGTCCGTATCCCGTACAACCACGCGCAGCGGATCGTACCCCAGGTAGGTTACCAGGAGGGTATCACCAGGCGAAGCTCCCCGCAGCAGAAAGTTTCCGGTCTCATCAGCGTGGGTATGCACGTCGGTTCCTTTTACCAGTACGTAGGCACCGATTAGCGGCTCTCCTTTCTTACTGCTTACCTTGCCCCGAATGTCCTGCCCTATTAGCCCGGCCAAAGGTAGAAGCAGCATTAGCAGCACGGCAAGTGTGTGTCGGGGGCTTCTGGCGCCTCCACGACAAGGTAATGATGTAAACATGTTACTCTCTTTTTTGTGAGTGGTTTAGATGAGCACCTGGTCCTAACGTCTATAAAAACGAACTCCAAATACTCGTTTAGTTGATATGGGAAGTACGAAGAAAGCTCTCCTCCGGTTTTAAGGCGAACAAAGCTGAGTTTCACTAATGACTGCAAGCCGACAAAACTAAATAATGATAAGGTGAGTAGTGTTGCCTTCAAGTACCCGAACACCCTTACAACCACATCATTGACCTCGTATATTTGCAATGCAAGGGCAAATATAAATCCGTTTGTTCTTTTTACCGCGTAACTGTTGCATAGAAAGTGGTGCAAATCAAATTATCGCTTTCCTGGCCTCCTAACCCCAGAGGGAGGACAAAAGCGATTATTTGGTTTGCGGACTATAGAAGTCGCTTAGGTTTTCCGTTTTCGGCCCCATATTTACAATTGATAAAAACCATAAATGAAAGGGATTCAAAAAGTGTTGGCCATGCTGACCGCTCAGGAAAAGAGAAGATTTGCCTGGTTAGGCCTCGTAGTTCTTCTTATGGGGCTGATGGAAGTTGTGGGCGTAGTGTCCATTCTACCGTTCATCCAACTGGTTGCAGATCCTGGTATTGTTGACCGCAGCGAAATTGCGCACGAAGTGTACATTTTTTTTGGTTTTACCAGCGCTAAACAGATGATGCTGTGGGCCGGCGGGGCTGTGATTCTTCTATTGTGCGTCACCAACGGTTTTTCAATATTCAAAACCTGGTTTCAGCATCAGGTTTCCTGGTTTGTATCTCACAGTGTCAGCATCCGGCTACTCAAGTCTTACCTGGGCCGGCCGTATGAGTACTTTCTTAACCGTAATACGACCGAGTTTACGTCTTTCATCATCGGGGAAACCACCCATCTTACCAACGGCATCATTTTACCGATGATCGAACTCGCCTCTCGTACTTTGGTATCCCTATTCATTTTCGGGCTACTCATCTGGGTAGACCCTAGCGTTGCCTTGGTGATGTTTGGCACACTTGGCGGAGCTTATGTTATCATTTACTTATTCCAGCGCCGCTTCCTGGAGCGCACGGGTAAAGAACGTATGGACCTGGCCGTTAAGCGTTACCAGGGCATAGCGGAATTATTCGGCGGGATAAAAACGGTTCAGGTCTCCGGCCAGGACGCTTTTTTTGCGAACCGTTACGAGGAAGCCTCCCGCCTTTTCTGCGACATTCAACCTGTTTACCATACCACGGTGGCGGCCCCCCGCTTCGTCATGGAGGTGCTCGCCTTCGGCGCAATCGTGTGCGTTACGATCTATCTCTACCTCACGGTTGGCGACATTGAGAACATTGTACCGCGCCTGAGTTTGTATGCCGTTGCGGGTTATCGTTTATTGCCTTCTTTACAGGCTGCTTTCGGGGCTGTAGGTAAACTTACGCATACCTGGCCGGTGGTAGAGAAATTGTACGCTGCACTCTACGCCGATGAAGATAAACAATGGGGCAGTGCCACAACTTCAGCATCCGGGCGGCGGCGCGCGGGTGCTATGGACGTTGGAGAGGCCGGGCAGGGCGTCAGCTTTCAAGCATCTATCGTAGTTGACGGGTTAAGCTTCATCTACGAAAACAATACCGAACCCACCCTCAAAGATATTGACCTGACCATCCGCAAAGGGCAAACCGTAGCCTTCGTAGGGTCTACCGGCTCGGGGAAAACCACCCTGGTTGACACAATCGTCGGCCTGCTTCGCCCGGATTCCGGTACCGTCCTCATTGATGGAACCCCACTTACCGACACCACCCTGCCGATCTGGCGCAAGAACATCGCCTACGTCCCCCAGGATGTTTTCCTCTTCGATGACAGCGTTGCCCGCAACATCACCCTACAGGAAGACATCGACGAAGCCGATCAAAAACGCGTCGAAGCGGCTGCCCGCCTTGCCGACATCCACGAGTTCGTGGTCAACGAAATGGCGGAGGGCTACGGTACGTTCATCGGTGAGAAAGGTGTTCGCCTTAGTGGTGGCCAGCGCCAGCGCCTCGGCCTCGCCCGGGCCTTCTTTCAGAACCCATCCGTTCTTGTACTCGACGAAGCAACCAGTGCCCTCGACAACGTAACCGAGCGTGGCATCATCAAATCCCTGGAGTTACTTCCCGAAGAAATCACTACCATTGTGATCGCGCACCGCCTTTCTACCGTCCGCCATGCAGACAGAATCTTCTTGCTGCGCAACGGTAAAATTTCAGCGGCCGGCACCTTTGATGAACTTGTTGAATACAGTGAAGAATTTCAGGACATGGCACGAGCCACCTAACTTCTCGTGTTCAGCCTTTTCTGTAGTCATCAGGCCTCATTCTATCTCAATCGCATGATTTCAGGTACCAGTATATGCCCGGCCACCTCAATCTAAAGCCAATCATTCAGTTCTGCTCACCCAGGTTTACGCAATAATATGTTCAAAAAATTTCTCCCCCTACTGCTCGTCTTTCTCTTCGTTTTGCCTTCCGCCGTGGAGGCTCACAAGCCAGACCAGAGCTACCTCTTCCTCAGCATCTACAAAGATCGCATCGAAGGGCGCTACGAGCTTTCCCTGTCCGATCTTAACCGGGCCGTAGGCATAAACCTGACCAACCCGCTCTCGGTAGAAGAGGTAAACCCGCACCACGCGCGCCTCCAGGCCTACATCGCCAGCCGGTCCGACTTTGCCGGGGGCAACTACCCCATAAAATGGGGTGAAGTGAGGGTAAACAACCTCGACCCCGAAGACGGCGAGGAAGACTACGTCGGCTTTTACTTCACGCTCGATAATATTACCGACATCCCCGATGACCTGCCCGTACGCTACGAACTCATCTTCGATCAGGAGCCCAACCATACCGGCGGCCTGATTCAGGAGCACAACTGGAAAGCGGGCGTACTCGATAATTACACCCGCCTCTCCGCCATCTTTACCCCCGGCGAGACAAAGCAAACGCTAGACCTCACCAACGGCTCCGTCTGGCAGGGCTTCACCGCCCTCGTTAAACTCGGTATGTGGCACATCTGGATCGGGCTAGACCATATTCTGTTTTTGGTGGCCCTCATCCTACCCTCCGTGGTTCGTCGTAAACCCAAAACGGTACTTACCGAGGGCAAGAAAGCCTGGGAATGGGTACCCGTTCCGGCGTTCAAGCCTGCTTTTTTCTACATCCTCAAGATCGTAACGGCCTTCACCGTAGCCCACTCCATCACCCTGGCGCTCGCTTCCCTTGGGTACGTAGAGCTCAACTCCCGCTTGGTAGAGAGTATCATTGCCTTCTCCATTGCCGTGGCTGCCTTCCATAATATTGTCCCGATCTTCAAGGCTAAAGAGTGGGTCATCACCTTCATCTTCGGTTTGTTCCACGGCTTTGGCTTCGCCAGCGTACTTGGTGAAAAAGGACTGAGCGGAGACTTCATGGCCTACTCCCTCCTCGGCTTCAACGTCGGTGTCGAGCTCGGTCAGGTCCTCATCGTTCTGGCCATCTTCCCGATCCTCTACCTGATTCGGAAAACGAAGTTTTACCCCCACCTCATCTTCTGGGGTTCCATCTTCCTGATCCTCATGGCGATGCACTGGGTTATTGAGCGGGCGTTTGATTTCAACTTCAAGTTTTTCAACATCTTTAAAGATATTTTCGGGATGTAAACCAGTTCACTAAGGGCTTGCCGAAGCCACGCTCAAACGCAAAAGTTAAATGCCAGACGTGAAAAAGACCACTGCTCAATCCGACCTGCTCGCAAAGTGGAAACAGCGCAAAAAAACCACCCCCCGCAGTGCCATCGGTGCCCGGCCGGAGGGCGTGTTGGTATCTCCCACCAGCGGGCAGCGGCGCTTGTGGTTGTTGCAGGAGCTTTACCCCGAAAACGCCTTTTACCAGTACGGCCACTTGTATCGTTTTTCCGGCCCGCTACGAGCTGAACTACTGGAGGAAAGCTTCCGGACGGTCTTCGCCAGGCACGAAATACTGCGGTCTAACTACGTCGACACCCAGGAAGGCGTCGCCCTTACGGTAAAGCCGGAGACTACTTTCGTACTCGAACGTACGGACCTCAGCGGCCAGCCGGCAGAAGAGCGGGAACGCCTGGCCCACCAGGAAGCCAGCAGCTTCACCGCCCGCCTGTTCAACCTGGCCGAGGATACGCTGCTGCGCGCCCTGCTGATTCAACTCGGCCCGGAAACGCACTGGCTCGTCGTCTCTATCCACCACATCATCGGAGACCGGGCTTCCCTGCTGGTGCTTAATGACGAGTTGTACCAAACCTATTCCGGCCTGGTGCGGGGCGAAGCGGTAAAGCTGCCCGCCATCACGGCCCAGTTTCCCGACTTCGCCCACTGGAAAAACCAGAAACCAACGTCGGAAAAAAGCCTCGCCTACTGGTCTGAAGAACTCAGCGGTGCGCTTCCCCATACCCCGCTACCCTTTGATCGGCCCCGGCGGCCCGAGGCGACTTTTACCGGCAGGTCTCTGCTCGGGGAGCTTCCGCCAGACAAATCCGACCTCGTGCATACCCTCGCCAAAAGCGCAGGTACCACGGCAAACGTTGTGTTACTGGCCGCCTACCAAACCTTGCTCCTGCGCTACGGCGCCCCCAAAGACCTCACCGTCGGTACGCCCGTAAGCATCCGTGACCGCACTGAGCTGGAGCACATGATCGGTTTCCTCAACGAAACCGTCGTGCTGCGCAGCCGCTTTGATGACCCCACGGAGACCTTCCGCTCCTTCGTTCTGCGCGTCAAGGAAAAGATGGAAACCGCCCTGGAGCACAAAGACGTTTCTTTTGACGAACTGGTGAAGCACCTCGCCCCGCCCCGCGTCCCCGGAGCCAACCCGATGTTTCAGAACATGTTCGTTTACAACGCCGACGCACCGGCCGCCAAGCTCCCCGCAGGGCTCACGGTTGCCGAAGAAGTGATGGATATCGAAGTGTCAAAATTCGACCTTACGCTCTTCGCCACCAACTTCGGTGCCAACTTTGGCTTCACCCTCGAATACGCCACCGACCTGTTCGATAACGACACGGCTGAAAGGCTACTTTCTAACTTCACGGCCTTACTCTCCGATGCCGTCAGCCAGCCAGACACCCCGCTGGCCCAACTGAACATCTTCGGCGAAGCAGAAAAAGTGCTGCGCCAAGACTGGAACCAAACGGCCACCGACCTCCCCCGCCCGGATACCATTCTGGAGCTGATCCTGGCGGCAGCAAAAAAAACACCACAGGCCATCGCCGTTGCCGACTCCGAACGGCAGCTGAGCTACGCAGACCTGCTACAACGGGCGGACCTACTGGCGGATACACTCCTCAAAAAAGGCATCCAGCCCGGTGCGGCGGTTGGCCTTTATACGGACCGCCGCGTTGAGATGATCGTAGGCATTATCGGCATCCTGCGGGCGGGCGCAGCCTACGTTCCGCTAGACCCCGCCTACCCCACCGGGCGCATCGCCTACGTAGCCGAAGATGCGGGCATCAAGACCATCGTTACGCTGGCAGAACTCAAAACTAAGCTGGATCAGGCAGCTTACGACCTGGTCGAAATTCCGGCAAAAACCCAAACTGTAGCCTTCACCCCGCCCGCCATTTCGGCGGACGGGTTGGCCTACCTGATCTATACCTCGGGCAGTACCGGAAAAGCCAAAGGGGTTGCCATCAACCACGCGAACCTGGTCCACTCCACAACGGCCCGCTTCGCTTACTTCGAGCACCAGCCCAGAGCCTTCCTGCTGATGTCGTCCTTTGCCTTCGACAGCTCGGTGGCGGGTATTTTCTGGACCCTGAGCCAGGGGGGCAAACTCGTCATTCCGCCCGTTCGGATCGAGCAGGACCTGAACGGCCTGGCGGGCCTGATTGAGCAACACGAGGTTTCTCATACCCTGATGCTGCCCTCCTTATACCAATTGCTGCTGGAATTCAGCCAACCGGAGCAACTTGTTTCCTTGCGCACCGTGATGGTGGCGGGCGAGGCCTGTTCGTCCGCCGTCGTCATGGCCCACTACGAGCAATTCCCCCGGGTAGAGCTCGTCAATGAATACGGCCCCACCGAAGGAACCGTTTGGTGTACCGCTCACCGTATCCGGGCCGAAGATGCCGGGGCACCGGTCCCGATCGGGCGGCCGATCCCCAACGTTCAGAACTACGTGCTCGATGCCGGTATGCAGCCGGTACCCGTTGGTGTACCGGGTGAGCTTTACATTGCCGGCCCTGGTTTAGCTACGGGCTACTGGCAGCAACCCGAGCTTACCGCAGAACGTTTCCCGACCGTTCATTTGGGCGAGGCCGCAGGTGCAAAGCGGGGATCGGAAAGCAGGCTCTACCGTACCGGAGACCTGGCCAAATACCGCAAAACGGGCCTGATCGACTTTCTCGGCCGGGCGGACCATCAGATCAAAATCCGGGGTTTCCGGGTAGAGCTCGACGAGATCAGCCGCCACCTGGACCGCCTCCCGGAAGTACGCGAAGCCGTTACCCTGGTCAACAACTCCGGCTCCGCTCCCCGCCTGCTTGCCTTCTACACCCTGCGAACTCCGCTGGCTAAAAACGATCTCCGCGCAGCCCTCAGCCAGGAACTCCCCGCCTACATGGTGCCGGCCTCCCTGGTTGAACTCGACGAATTCCCCCGTTTGCCCAACGGCAAAGTTGACCAGAAAGCACTACCTCTCGATGCCGAAGAGACCGGTACCGCAGCAAGGCCCGTCGTTGAGCCCACCACCGAAACCGAAAAAATTCTCGCCGCCACCTGGGAGAAAGTGCTCAAGCGCGGCCCGGTTAGTGTGGACGACAACTACTTCGATGTCGGCGGAGACTCCATCCGGAGCATCCGGATCATCTCCCTGGCCGCCAAGCGCGGTCTTGCGCTTAAGCCCCATCACATCTTCACCTACCAAACCGTTCGGGAATTAGCCGCGGTAGTTGACCGGGAGACCGAAGCCCTCGCCGCCGGAAGTGCCGAGGCAAGCACCGTCGTCCCCCTCCGCCGGGGCAACGACGAAGCCCCGCTGTTCTGCATTCACGCTGGTGGGGGGCACGTATTCTTCTACCAGCCTTTGGCGAAGTTCTTACCGGGAGAGCGCCCCGTATACGCCATCCAGCCCCACACCCTGGCCGGCGAGGAGACCCTCCCCGCAAGCATCGCCGAGATGGCGGCAGATTACCTCCGCGAAATGCAAAAGGTACAACCCAAGGGGCCTTATCACCTGCTGGGCACCTGCTTCAGCAACGCCGTCGTACTGGAACTCGCGCACCAGCTTACCGCTGCGGGGCAGGAAGTCGGCTCCCTGTTTTTTATCGACTCGGGGCCTACCCGGCTGGATGCCGTAGCGCCGGTCCGCTTTTCACCCATCTACACCATGATGCGCATTCTGCGGGAAGGCAACTGGAAGCTCCTGCGCCGCAGCCTCTACCGCTACTGGTTTTACACCAAGCAGGCGCTCGGGGTTCCGCTGGAAGACGAGCAGGGCAAAACGCTGCGCCTCACCATCAACGGCCTTTACAAACTTTACTCTGATTACAACTGGAAACCGGTAGAGCAAGAGCTCATCCTGATCCGCAGTACCCAGTTTGCTGGCGACCCCGGCAAAAAATTTCACACCGAGCAGTTGACCCAACTGGCGGGCGGAGGGCTTAAAACTCGTGTTACCGAAGGAACGCACGGTGCGCTTTTCGCCGAGCCCTTCGTCGAAGGCCTGGCCCAAACCATTGAAGAATGCCTCCGGGAATCCAGCGCCACCGAACACTAGCGGAAACACCCTGGGGGGGGGCGCCTCCGGTATTCGCATCTCCGGCCAGCGGCGAAGTTCACCTCTGGCGCATTCCGCTTGGCCCGGCCCCCTCCTCGCTGGCGGAGCATTCCACCTTGCTTTCTGCGGACGAGCTGGCCCGCGCCGAACGCTTTCATTACGCTAAAGACCGGTCCGAGTTCATCATCGCCCGGGCTACACTGCGTTGGTTACTGGGCAAATACCTCGGCCGCGCTCCGGAGTCCCTCTCCTTTGATTACGGCACCTACGGCAAGCCATCGCTTTCTGCAACCGAGCGGGATAAGCTTAACTTTAACCTATCCCACGCAGGTGGTTACGCGCTCGTGGGTATCACCTCTGGTCAAACCATCGGTGTAGACCTGGAAGCAGAAAACCCCGGCATCGAAATTGAACGGCTTACGGAGCGGTTCTTCTCCCCCGCAGAAAGCCGCCAGGTGCTGGCCCTGCCCGTTACTGATCGGGTACCGGCGTTCTTCCGTACCTGGACGCGCAAAGAGGCTTTTCTTAAAGCACACGGCGCTGGTTTGAACCTCCCCCTGGAACAGTTCAGCGTTACCGTCGATCTCAAGGAGCCGGTCAGGGTTGAGCAAATTGGCTGGGCTCCGGAGGAGGCCAGGAAATGGGCGCTAGCAAGCTTCATGGTGGCGGAGGGCCTACCGGGAGCCGTAGTTGTGGCGGGTCAGCTTGATGCACTTTGTTTTTACGATCTAACATTATTTTGACCATACCGCTATACATTGCTCCTACCCCCCCCTCCCTAAATCCCTCCCCGTGGGGCTACCCTCCCTGTACAAGTCTATACGCCCAGAGACCCTCTCCCCCAGCCCCTCCCCAAACCGCCTTCGGCTGGGGAGGGGAGCAAAACCGCTGCGGCTCTGCCTTGCTGAACAGCTAGT
>CAYWMW010000142.1:0-10899 GCA_964458975.1 uncultured Lewinella sp.
AGATTAGACAGCCTAAGCCTAAAGGCTACTTGAAGCACCAGCCCTAAAACCCAAAAAAAGAAACCCCGGCAAGCGGGATGCTTACCGGGGTTGTTCAACTGAGTCAGTTAGGGGTGAAAGACCGGTCTCGAACCGGCGACCTCCGGAATCACAATCCGGCGCTCTAACCAACTGAGCTACAATCACCATTTGAATTGGGTTGGGTTGACTCAGTTTTTTCTGCTTTGTAATAAAGCGCCGCAAAGGTAAATAGTTGCAGCTGATTGCGAAAACTTTACAGAAGATATTTTTTCAATGCATCCGCCATTTTCGTTTGCAAGTTAAGTGCGGAGGCCCGTGCTTTTTGCGCAAAATCCTCACCATCACCGGCGTAGAGGATGCCCCGGCTGCTGTTGACTAGTAGGCCGCAATGATCGTTCATGCCGTGTTTACAGACCCCTTCGAGGTCTCCGCCCTGGGCTCCGATGCCGGGAACGAGGAAAAAGTGGTCTGGCGTCAGTGCGCGCAGCTCCGCAAATTTCTCGGCTTGGGTGGCACCGCAGACGAACATCAGCTGATCGGCCGAGCCCCATTCGGCGGCGCGGGTCATCACTTTGGCGTAGAGTGGTGCTTCGCCGTCCTGGCTTGCGTGCTGAAAATCCTGGCTGCCCTTATTGCTGGTGAGGGCGAGCAGGATGGTCCATTTTCCTTCGTACTCCAGGAACGGACCGACGGAGTCCGAGCCCATGTAAGGAGCCACCGTGATGGAATCCGCCCCGAGGGTATTGAAGGCGAAGCTGGCGTAGTAGCGGCTCGTATTGCCGATGTCTCCGCGCTTGGCGTCGGCGATGGTGAAGTGCTCGCCGCCAATGTAATCGATCGTTTCCTTCAGGATGCGCATGCCGTCCAGCCCGAGCGCTTCGTAAAAAGCGGTGTTGGGTTTATAGGCCACGCAGAGATCGCGGGTGGCATCGATGATGGCTTTATTGAAAGCCAGTACATCGCCGTTCAGGTGGGCGGGCATCTTGCCGGGGTCAGCGTCGAGGCCAACGCAGAGGAAGCTTTGTTTTCGTTTTATTTGCTCGAATAGTTCGGCTCGGGTCATAGCTCAGGAGATTCGTATGGGTAGATGATGCGGGTCACGAAGTCGTTTTCGTCAGCGGCTTGTTGGGGGCCAACGGGGTATTCTTCAATGCTCGGCAGGGTGGGTTTTAGGTTGCGGCGTTTCAGCTCCTGGTCCAGGGCTACGTGCATGGCGGAGAGGGCGCTGTAGGAGCCGTTCATGTCTAGCGCAATGGCTTTGGTGGCGGGCAAAGTGATGGTTACGTAGGGCGGCAGTTTGGTGCCTTTTGAAACCGGCAGGGCTACGGCTACATCGCTCCAGCCGCGCTGGGTGTCCCAGGCGTAGGTGAAGGCCGTCATTGGGCCGGTGGCTACAACTCCAGCTTTGGTGGCGGCAACGGAAAGGGCCTCGGTTTCCATTCCGAAGAAGCCGTTTACGTCTTGCAGAGAGAGCTCTTGCCGGAAGACGAGGTAGTGGCGTTCGGGTAGGTCCAGATCAAGGTATTCAAGCTGAACGGATTGCACGCTGGTATCGCCACCAGCAGTTGTTTTGGAAATAACTTCCTCTACGTCACCGCTTTTTCCGCAGGCGAAACTTAGTGATACAACGGCAAGAAAGATTAGTATTCGAAAGCTGGTTCGCATGTTTACGCTTTGGTTTCGGGCAAAGGTAATGTTTCGATGGGTTTAAGGTGTTTTAGGGGCGACGGCGCGCAGGTGCAGGGGAGGTTGAAAGACAGGATTATATTCGAACTGGTGGTAGGGATCATTAAACTAGTCTGTTCGAACCGGCACTGTTCTATTAGACCAGTATATTCGAACTGATGTTCAAACACCAAAATGCCCAGTATAACGGAGTCGCACCAAGGAAGAACCTCTCGGCTACAATACTTACCGCACCAAAGTAAATCCGCCTTTCCTAATTTCCGTAATTCCATCAAAGCGTTCGTAGGAAACGACGTAAGCATAAACGGCACTCGGCGCAAGGCGTCCATCTAGCGCTCTTCCGTTCCAACCAGACTCGGGGTCATTGACGGAGAACTTCTCCCGGCTAAATACCCGGTTGCCCCAGCGGTCGAAGATGTGGAGGTAATTGACGCCGTCTACAAACTCAGGGTTACCAAAGACGGTGTACACGTCATTCACGCCGTCTACATTAGCGGGGCTGAAGGCGGTGGGCATATAAATCAGGTCGCCTTCATCGACGATTACGTTCTGGCGGAGCAGTAGCTCACAACCGTTGGTATCGACTACGTTGACGGTAGCGATGAAGGACTCCAGCGGAGAGGTGCGGGGGTCGGGGCAGGTCAGGCAGGCGAGGCTGTCGTTCAGGTTGCCCCAGTCCCAGGAGACTATTTGGCCGTCGGTTCGGTTGGTACGCACGCCTAAGGTAGCTTCGTCTCCCAGGTTGATGGTTACGTCGGGTGCATTTCCGGTGAAGCCCTCTCCGTCAAATATCAGGAAGGTGTCACGGAGTTCGCAGCCGAGTTGGTCCGTTACGACGAGGATATTTGAGCCAACCCTCAGGTTACGCAGGCCGCCGCCGAAGGGTTCCGTCATGCCCGTCGGGCTGCTGTATTCAAACGGACCGTTCAGGCCGGTGACGGAGTTGACGAACAAACGACCGCCCACTTCAGGGCAAGGTGGTTGCTGCAGCGTATAAGTTACCGCAGTCGGTGCGTTGTCGATTACGTTGACGGTGTCGAAACTGCTACACCCCGAAACAGGGTGAATCACTTCCAGAATGTGTGGGCCGGAGACGGTGGTGAAAACCTGTGTCCCCTCACCGATTTCGTTCCCTGCCGGATCGAACCAGATCATCTCCGTTCGGCCGAGGTTAGGGCTGAAGCTTCCGTTCAGCACGGTACCGAGCCCGGTACAGACCAGGGTTTGATCGGTGCCGGCGTTTGCGTCCAGGGTCTCTCCGTCCAGGACTATGGTAATAACTTCTGTTGTGGTACAGCCGTTGGTGGTATCGGTAACAACTACGTTGTAGGTGCCCGCCCGGTCTGCGGTAGTCAGTGCCTGGTCCGTTGCCCCGGTGAGGTTACCGTTGCTTGTGCTCCAGGCGAAGGTGTTTGGCCCCATCGTGGTGACGCCAATCGTTACTTCGGGGTCACGACAGTTAGAAGTGACGGTTGGCTCAGGTACACTGACGGCAGGAGGCGTCCGGTCGATGATGACCTCGGTGCGGGCGGTAGACTGGCAGCCGTTGTCCGTCCTGGTGGCTAGGACTTCGTAAATCCCTATCGTGCTGATGTTGGGCAGCGTGGCATCGGTACCAACTATACCACCGTTAAAGGTCCACTCGTAGCTTACGGCTCCGGTGAAATCAGGGTGGGAGAGGGTAAGGTCAACGAAATTGACGTTACAATTCAAGGCGTAAGTATTGGGCAATTCAAGATTGAGTACATCCGCACTCTGGCTCACGTCGATGGAGTCAATTGCGGTGCAACCATTCCTGGGGTTGGTAATCCGGACGAAGTAACGACCAGGAGTGGTGATGGTTACGCCCCGTGTATTGCCGAAGGGCGTACCATCGCTATTGGTCCATTCATAATCAACAACCTGGGTGTTTTGGGCGGCGGATAGGTCCAGCGATAGTTGGGAGCAACTCAGCTCGGAAGCGCTGGCGGATATTCCGGCGAGTACGGTTGTCTTCTGATCCTGAAGGTTGAAGACTTGGGTGACTTCACAGTTGTTCTCGTCCGTAACCGACAGTGTGTAGAGGCCAGCGGGGACTTCCCCGAGAACGTTTCCGGTTGTTCCGTTGCTCCAGAGGTAGGTAAGTTGGCCGGTTCCTCCGGAGTAGTTGGCGCTGGCGAAGGCAAGGCTGCGGCAGGTTTCGTCGCGTAGGCTATCGTTCACCATCGCGATGGAGGAGGCCGGTTGCAGGATGTTGAAAGTGGTATCGAACGTACAGGCCGCCGGGGTGCGGTCCGTAATCCGTAGGTTGTAAGTTGCTGCGGAGAGACCCGAAACGGCTGGTCCGGAAAGGCCGGGTTGCGTCCAGGTGAAATCATAGGCGGAGTTGTCTCCGTTTACGACGATGCTGATGGCTCCGGTGGTGGCTCCGTTGCACAGCACGTCGGTCTGGTCAACAACGAGATCAAAGGTTCCGTCGGTGACGTTAGCGATTCCGCCAGCAGTTCCGGGGCAATTGTCTCCTCCGGTGACGGAGATGAGCTGCACGGTGGTTGCTTCGGTGTAGGTGAGCAGCGTATCAGCAGTGGCGGTCAGCGTCCGGTCGGTTCCGTTTTCACGGACGACGAAGGTGAAGGGCCCGGTGCCGGTCAGGATGATCGGGACATCAGCGCTGGGGGCGTTACAAACCGAGAAGCTTCCGCTAACTTCGGCCCGGGTATCACTCAGGTTCAGGAAAACGGTGTCGCGCAGGGTGACACCACAATCATCCGTTACGTTGAGGATGTAGGTGCTGGAGCCGGGCTGGGTAATGATGGGCAATAGGCTGTCTGCGGTCATGCTGTCGGGCCAGCTGAACACATATGGAGGAGTTCCGCCGGTAAGGACGGGCGTAAGCGTATCGTTTTCAAAAGGACAAGTTGCCGAAACTGGAGACAATGCCAGCGAGAAAGGAACCGGTTCGGTCAGGACGAAGGAGGTGTCCCGCAAACAAGTTGGGTCCGCAGCGTCCGAAATGGTGAGGTTGTATGTTCCAGCGGCCAATCCGGTACGGACTCCGGTATTTTCAGGGGTGTCGCCCCAGGTGTAGTTAACTGGAACGGGGCTTGCGCTGAGCAGGGCGATGCTGCCGGTACTTTCACCATTGCAACGAATGTTTTCTACTAACGGGTTAAAATTGATCATGGGGTCCACCACGGTGGCGAAGCCGACAATGATATCGCCCGGGCAACCGGCTCCGTTGGTGATACCGGTGATGGTCAACGATGCCGGGAAATCGATGGGGAGAATAAGGCCTCCACCGGATGTCGTTAACGTTCTTTGCACCTGCGTCCCCGCCGAATCAATAGTAAGCGAGATGGTATAATTATCCGCTGGTCCGTCAACAAAAAGCGGGACGTTCACCGCACTCTGATTACAAAGTGAGAAACGCCCACTCAGCTCCACGCTAAAGGACGGAAGGTCAAAAACGACGGTATCCCGGTCGGTAAAACCACAGGAATCGGTGACCTCGAAGGGGTAGATTGTCCGGCCGGTTTGGGTAACTACGGTGAGCAAGCTATCGGTGCTGGTGCTGTCGGGCCAGCTGAAGGTGTACGGCGGGGTGCCGCCCGAAACGACGGGGGCAAGAACCAGGGTTTCTCCGGCACAAGAGGGTGCGGTGAACTCAAAAGCGTTGACCTGAACGACGGGCGGCATGGCCAGTTCGTACCGAAAGGTATCCGTACAGGTCGGGTCTACGAGCGGAGCAATTACGACCGTGTAAGTGCCGGGTGGAAGTGCTGTGCGGGTAGCGTTGGTTTCGGCAGCATCGTCCAACCATTCGAAGGTAAAGTTGCCGTTACCGGTTAGGGTAGTAAGGTCAATGGCTCCGATGGATTGCCCACAGGTTGCGGGGCGGACTGCGGCCATAAGGTCAACCTCTGGCCCTCTGATCGTTGCCGTACCGCTAACCGCTCCGCCGCAACCCGCAAAGTCTGCTACGCCGAGAATGGTTACGTCGGCGGAGTAATCATAAGTGAGGGTGGTATCTCCTGAAATACGATAGACGATGGTATCCCGTTGCCCGCTGGAGTCGACCTCGATGGTCAGGTCGTAGAAGAGGGCTCCTTCGACATCGATGACAACGGAAGCCGTCGGGGTACTGCATAAAGAGAAGAAGTCGTTCGGTGTGGAGGCTGAGATGGCCGGAGCACTAATTAGCACCGTGTCGGTACCGGATAAGCCACAACCATCCGTCACATTTACGACGATGGAGGTGTCCTGCCCGTTAGAGGTGTAGATGATGGTTTGGGTGGTAAGGGAAGGGTCTGGCCAGGAATAAACGTAGTCTCCGTTACCGCCCAGAGGGTTGGCCGTCAGGTCGATCTCTGCTCCGGCACAGATGGAGAAATCTTGCCCCAGGTCAACGTCGAAGGGCACATTGTCCTGAATCCAGAAGGTATCGGCATTTTCGGTACAATCGCAAGTACCGTCGTAGCGAATAATGAAAGCTTCTAAGCCTTCGTTGAAATCGGCATCGTTGAGAATAGGGATTTTGAGAACTGCCGAGGTGTCTCCCGCAGGAATAACGAAGGGAGATTCAGGTAGTAAATAATCTGCTCCGGCGGTATTTGCCGGGTCGGTTGCGCGCACGGCTTCGGTCTCTACACCGAAGTAGGGAACTACGTTGTACTTTACTGGGAGCGGGGTGTTGATAAACGGTTCGTCGATGGTTCTGCGCGTGAAGCGGATGGTCGCGGTGTCGCACCCTTCTACGGGTTGGAGAACGTCGATCTGGGCCGTAGTATTCGGTTCTGGTTTATTGACCAGGCCGGCCAGGAAGGAGCCTGCTTCGAGCAAGATGCCGCTATCAAGCAGAAAATCTCCGGCATCCACAACGATGATCTTCAGGGTATGGGGAGCACAGGGGACTACGGCTCCTTTTGCCTGAAGTACGGTGCTGAAACCATCGTAAGCAATACCCCGCAGTCTCTCCGGTGGTGGAGGGGTGTCTACGCAGGGGTCGTCAAAATCTGAAGTTGTATTGTTGAGAAAAGAGGCGGCATCAACGGACTGAGGGTTGAGTGTAGCGGGGGATACCACATCACCACTTATGGGTAAGCGGGCGATGTTGCGCGTCACTCCGTCTGGCCCGGTAAGTAAGAAGCCAAAGGCGTCATTCGTAACGCCCGCTCCACTTGCACAGTACTGCTCGGAAAAGAAGACATAGTTGAAGGAGATGGTGTCCGTTGTGGGGATGAAGTCAAACTCCAGCACGGCAATGTCGTACACATCAATTCCCGGAGGAACCAGGGAAGCGGCATCTGGGTCAACCCCATTCATGTCGAAAATATCGATTAACCCTGACTGCGAAGAGGCAAAGAAGTTTGGCCCTGGGGCACTTTCTACCCAACCGGTACTAACGATCAGGCCGGAGTCAATCCCTACCGTCGGGAGACCATTGCGGAATACACCCGTCTGGTGCAGAACCTCATCACCGATAACGGTACGCTGAACGCTTGTTATATTAGTCGGGGTGAGGGCGAAGCAACTGTCTTTACGAAAGATGGTGTTGAGCATGAAGTCCAGGTCAAGCGTACCTTCCGTCTCAATGGTGTCGCCGGCCACTTTCAGGGCTCCTCCTGGCTGGTACCGCTCTCCTTTTTCTACAAAAATGCGAAAGGTTGGTACTGAAGGGACCGCTACGTTCAGACAAAACTCAACCGAGCTTCCCGTGGCGATGCCGCTGAGCATCGTAGCATCGTGACTGTTGATGCCAGAGGGCAAATTACCCGTGCTCAGAATTGGTCGGCTATGGTCTTGGGGTAGGTAAACCGTATATTCTTCACCTGGGCTGAGCCCCTTGAGGCGAATGACCAGTTCATCCTTCCCTTGCAAATCTAACTCATGCCGCATCGGATGCTCAAAAACAGGTAGTTCGATTATTTGCGCTAAAAGAGAACTTTGAGCACATAGTAAGACCATTACTACGAAGGGGGAAATATATTTCATGTTCAAGGGGATAGTCGGGAAGACAGAGGTAAGACGACAATAAAACAGGAAAGTCATGCTAAGGGCATGAGAGTAACGAAAGGCCAGCACGAATTGTATAAATTGTTCAAGTGTTCCGCAAAGATAAGCCCAAAATTACTGCGTTAATGAGCTTTTGGGTTCACAGATGTCGTGAAAACAACTTATTGGTTGTTGACCTGGCGCTTTCGTTCCCGCTTCTTTTAGAAATTCTTTGCAGGGTACTGCTGGGGGAATTGTTTATAAATGGAGTGGTGAGTAGACTAAACACAGAGAACACAAAGAACACAGAGCGTCCATTTAAGTGCCCTGAATAGGGTACGTCTTCTAGCGATGGGTTGATCGAAGCCGAAGGCTGAGATCAGCCCATCGCGTTTGGCGGTAGAGAACACAGAGAACACAAAGAGCACAAAGAGCACAAAGCAAGCTCAATAAAGAACGTCGACCAAGTCAGGTGGGGCAAGCTACAACTCAAACACCTCCCCAATCTCCGCAATCCGAAAGCCTGCCTCTAGAACACGCTTGGCGGCAGGGCTGTTTCGGTCGATCACCGGGTTGGTATGGTTGAAGTGAATGAAGATAACCTTCTGTTTTTCAGTGGTACTAAGCGTTCCGAATTTTTCCAGGCTCTCACTGATGAAAGGGTGAGGGATCAGGGAAATATCCCGGTTGCCGATTTCTGCTCCGCTGTAAAAAGTGGCATCCAGAAAGGCGTAGTCAACCTTATTGATTTCCTGGATGATGTCTTTCTCCCACTTCTCCCATTTGTCGATGTCGGGGATGAAGAGGGCGGTTTTCTCCGGGCCTGCGATGCGGTAGCCTACGGTTTCCGAAAACTCATCGCGGTGAGGAACCTGAAGTGGGGTAACGGATATACCCTCAGATAAACGAACGGAGTCTTCGTTGGTTAGTGATTGCAGAGCGATGTTCTTCTCCGAGACCAACTGGCTCCAGGGGCCGTTGTTTTCCAGGAAAGTCTTCATCTTGGGCATGGCGTAAACCGGGACTTCTTTAGCGCCCCTCGCTTCTTTGCCGAGGTACATCAGGCCGGTGTAGTGCCCGATGTGGGCGTGGGTCAGGAATATGCCGTCGGGCATCTCCCGTTCCGTTGGTGCGCCGTAGTTTTTCAGGGCTTTGGTCTGGCGGGAGAAGTCTGGCGTGGCCTCAAAGAGGTAGCGTTTGTTGTTTGCTGCATCGTAGAGGCCGAGGGCGACGACCTGGCGGCTTTCGTCGGGGTGCTCGAAAAGGTCGCGGCAGCAATCCTTTTTACAACCGATGTGAGGGGAGCCGCCGTCCTGAATGGTACCGAGTACAACGATGGAGGTGGAAGGTAGGCCCACTGGTTCTGCTTTCGGGACTACTCGTTCGGACAACTCAGACGGGCTGCAGGTAAAAAGTAGTAGTAGAAAGGCGCTGAAGTATAGAGGCTTCGTCAAAGCAGACAGTTTTAATGGTGAATTGGTCCGGTGCGGTTGCGCAATGGCCCGCCAGTGCGGCTGCGGAAAACCATGATGATTTCGGCGATCAGGCTGGCGGCAATCTCTTCGGGGGTCTCCGCGCCAATGTCTAGGCCGACGGGAGAGTAGAGGTTGGGGTAGGTGAGCAGCTCAAGTTCGGGTACCTCCTGCGCCATGCTCTCCACCCGCTTTCTTGGGCCTAGCATGCCGAGGTAGGCGGGGCGGAGGGGGAGGAATTGTTGGACCATCCGCCGGTCCCAGTCAAAGTCGTGCGACATCAGGGCGATGGCGGTGGCTTCATCCGGTTGCAGCTGGTCGGCTTCGCTGTAGTCGAGTAGTTGGTCGGCCAGGGCTTCCATCTCGCGGGTGAACTTGCGGCGCGGACCGATCAGGCTGGTACGCCAACCCAGGTTTTTAGCCGTGCGGAGGGTAGGGGGGATGTCGTAGTTGGTACCGGTGATGACGAGGTGAATCTCCGGCTGGACGACTTCAAACAGAACCGCTGGTACGCGCCCGTGCGCATTGCTGATTTTGGCAACTTTACTGCGTCCGCCAAACAAGTATTTTTGGGCCTGGAGCTGTAGGGCGGCAAGTTGCACGTCGAGGTATGCTGCAAGCGGTGCAAGACCGCTCAGGGGGAAAAGCTGGTGGGGAGGAAGGTTCCCGTTTTTCCCTTCCAGAAGGCGTGCGAATAAAACTGGAGTTCTTGTACTGGCAACCTCGCGCAAGCGTTCTACTTCGTTGCTCGAATCTGAAAAGTTGAGGGGTTGGAAGAGGATCTTTATCCGTCCGTTGCAACCCAGGCCGATGCCGATCACTTCATCTTCGCCGTCGAGGGTGTCGTAAACGTGGAAAGAGGGCTGGTCGGAGAGGATCGCCGTGCGCGCCCGCCGCAGCGCATCACCCTCCAGGCAACCACCGCTGATGCCGCCGATGTACCGGCCATCGGCCCCCACCAATAAGCGGGCCCCCACCCGGCGGTAGCTGGATTGCTCAACCTCCACGACCACGGCTAGCGCTGCGGCAACCCCATCAGCTTTCAGCTGATCGTAGAGAGTGATGATTTGGCGGATTTCTTTCATTTAAAAACGGATAACTAAATTCTTCGGCAAGGTAAACTTATTCCAAAGATGAATAGTTAATAGTAATATTGCTATATTTGCATAACAAAACTACTTTCACGATGCTATTATCAGAGATTAAGACCTTCCTTGCCTCCGTCGAAACCCTGCCGATCAATCTTCCGGATGGCACCCGCGTCCCCGCCCACTTTCACGTTACGGAGGTTGGCGAGGTGAGCAAGCGCTTCATTGACTGCGGCGGAACGCTGCGCCACGAGCGCGTTGTCAGCTTCCAGCTTTGGAACGCCAACGACTACGATCACCGCCTCCACCCCGGCAAGCTCGTCTCCATCATTGAGCTGGCGCAGCGCCAGCTCGGTTTGGGCGATCTGGAGATTGAGGTCGAGTACCAGGGCGCAGACTCCATCGTGAAGTACGGCCTGGAGGTACGGAACGGAGCATTACAGCTTACCAGTAAGGAAACGGCCTGCCTGGCGCAGGATGCCTGCGGTATTCCCGAGAAAAAAGCTGTCGATTTGTCTTCCTTGGTTGCTTCCGGTGGCGGGTGTACGCCGGGTGGGGGGTGTTGTTAACGTTCACCGGGCTTTAGCCTGGCTGTGATACATATTTACATAAGCCACTTTCGTTCATAAAACCCTCTCCCCCAGCCCCTCCCCAAACCGCCT
>CAYWMW010000143.1:0-10866 GCA_964458975.1 uncultured Lewinella sp.
GAGCACCTCGTTTACACCGAGGGGGTCGGGGGTTCGAGCCCCTCACTGCCCACTTCAAATTACGCCTTCTCTCGCTTTGCGGGGGGAGGCGTTTTTGTTTTTTGGACACTGAATTGAAGTTCGGATTTTTTTGGACGCTCGGCCCGATCGTCAAAAACTTAAGCGGCTTTTTCCAAAAAAACGATGCACCGGACACCTCAAAGGTGAGCGCGCAAAGCGCGGCGAACGGTACTTGCGGTAGCAACTCCCGGCTTTAGGGGTTGCCGAATAATAATCTATCCGTCTAAAAAATGGTACTCCCACTTCCAGTTTGACCTGCTGCCACTAAGACGTAGCTATGGCTATGTCTCAGCGTCATCAAATCAAACTGGAAGCGCGATCACTCATTTTCGCCAGAATACATTATTATTCGGCAACCCCTTAAGCTCCACCTACCGCCGCAGGCGATCCTCTTCCTTAATTTTCTCCATCCGTTTCCAAAAAGCCTCCTCCTCCAGGCGCTTGGCCTCTTCGGCGCGTTCCTGTTTGGTTTTGGAGAAGGCATCGGCCGCGAGGAAGTGTTCTTTGTCGCGGGGTTTGCGGCGGGCGAGGTCCTGGTTGCGTTTTTCGATTTCGTGTTCTTCGAGGTTATTGCGGAAGAGCCAGCCGCCGAAGGCACCGAAGAGGAAGCCGGTGAGGTGGCCTTCCCAGCTTACCCCCTCCTGGCCGGGCAGTACTCCGGCAGCCATGCCGCCGTAGTAAAAGAGGACGATGAGGGCGACGACGATGGCCCGGAAATCCCGCCGAAAGATGCCGCTGAAGGCCAAGAAGCTCGCCAGGGCGTAGATGAGCCCGCTCGCTCCGATGTGTACTTCGGTGGTGGTGCTCAGGTCAATGAAGTTGTTGAGCACACCGCCCGTAAGCCAGAGTAAGGCGCCCGAGCCCAGCCAGAGCGTGAGCAGAATACGGGGCCACAGCCGGGGGTAGAAGAAGATCAGCATCGCGCTGAGCGAAAGGAAAGGGACCGAGTTGGCGATCAAATGCCCCCAGCCGCCGTGGAGGAAGGGGAAAAAGAGTATCCCTTTCAGCCCTACAATTTCATTGGGTCGTAAACCGTACCAGAAGCTCAGTCTACCGCCGGTCAGGTAGGTATCAACGATGAACACCACCCACATCAGCGCTACGATGACGATGGGCCACTTGATTACGTTCTTGAGGTTGCGTTTGCTCAGCATTGTCTACTCTTTCGGTAGTTGGCCTTCTTCTTCCAGGCGGTCGAAGAGGCTCTCAACGCGGTTCATCTCGTCGAGGGTTTCGTCGATGTAGAAGGAGATGGCGGGGATGCGGCGGATGTGCTTGCGGATGCGTTGCGCCAGGGCGTTTTTGAGGCGTTGGTGCTCCTCGTTCATCTTGATGATCACCTCCTGCTTGTTGTCCGTATTCCAGATGGAGACGTAGATTTTGCACATGCTCAGGTCTGGCGTAGGGTGAACTTCCGTAACGGTGACCAGGGGCTGCGCGCCATAAATGTAGGAGCCTTCCTGCTGGAGGACAATGCTGAAATTGCGTTTGATCTGTTCGGCTACCTGCCGTTGTCTTTTGGATTCCATATTGGGGAAACGCTTTGCTTTGCTTTTGAGTTGCGAAGGGGGGGATTCTCGATTCTCGATTAGTGATTCTCGATTCTTGATTTGGCTGCCGCAGGTACCATTTACGGCGCTTAGGGGTCGCGGAACAATAAGTTATCCGTTTAAAAAATGGCGCTCGCGGCCCTTAAACAATCCGATAGCCAAACAATCAGGTAGTCAGATAGCCTGAACTGGAAACAAGAGTAGTGTTCCTGGGGTTAAGCAGGAAAATAAATCAATATGGCAAATAATGTACTCGGCAAACCCCTAATCGGCTGCTGCACCGACCCCATGACCGGCTACTTCCGCGACGGCGTCTGCAACACCGGCCCGACGGACAGCGGCCGCCACGTAGTCTGCGCCATCATGACCGAAGAATTTCTGACGTTCACCAAAAGCAGGGGCAACGACCTCTCCACCCCCCGCCCCGAATACCAATTCCCCGGCCTGAACCCCGGAGACGGCTGGTGCCTCTGCGCCCTGCGCTGGAAGGAAGCCTACGATGCCGGCGTAGTGGTGCCCGTCAAGCTGGAAGCCACGCACGAGAAGGCGCTGGAATATGTTGAGTTTGCAGACTTGCTGGAGGCGAAGGTTTGATTCTCGATTAGTGGTTCTCGATTCTTGATTTAGCTGCCGCAAGTACCATTCCCGGTGCTACGCTTACTCACCAGCTCAGCAGACCACTCAGTTGCGGCCAGAAAGCTTTTAAAATGGCCCCGATGATGACCACGATCAAGAGCCGGTAAGTGTAAAGCCCGGCCTTAGGGTGCGCCGCCGCAAACCGGGCCGTGACGTAGCCCCCGAGCAACTGCCCTGCGGCCATCAGGCCGCCGAAACGCCAGTCGATCAGGTCGCGCCAGGCGAAGATGGCCACTGCGATGATGGTGTATATTAAAACGACGAGCACTTTAACGACGTTCGCCTGGATGATCTCATAGTGCGCCGCCAGCACCATTATCGCCAGGAAGAAAACGCCCATCCCCATCTGGATGAAACCGCCGTAAATGCCGAGCGCGAAGAAGAGCGGCACCGTTACCCAAACGGGTAATGGCTGCTGGTTTTCGGGCACCACCAGCCACCGCTTGGGCTTAATGAGGATGACCACCAGCATCACCACCAGCAGGTACCGGAAAATTTGCTTGTACGCCGCGTTGGAAATGATCAGGCTCAGGTAAATACCGACGATTGCCCCAAGAGAGGCGATGATGATGATGCGCCACATCTGCCGGTTCATCTCCTTGCTTTGCTCAAACCGGCCCGCTTTGTTGAACGCGTAGCCCGCCCCGGCACTATTGGCCAGTACGCCGACCCGGTTGGTGCCGTTGGCTACATCCGCTGGCAGGCCCAGAAGCTCCATCAGGATGGTCAGGGTGATGGCCGAACCGTTGCCGGAGAGGGTGTTGATGCCGCCGGCAAGAAGGGCGCCAAGGAAGGCGATTAGGTACGTCACGGGGTTAGATTCGCTACGCGGCTACTGCGTGGTGATAGATTAATAGATGGTAGAATTGATAAATTACCTTGTAAGGACGATGAAGTCAAGCAAAACCTTCTCCAAAAATTGCTCCGGGGTATACTTGACTTCTTTCTTGTCCAGCTCCAACTCATCGGCAACGCGGATGGCCAGTTTGCGTACGGCTTTTTTGTGCGCTTCGTTACCGTATTTTCGGCTGCGCTGCAGGGCGCGTTTAACGACCATCATGTCGTGGTTGGTAAAACGTTGGACACCGGGAAACTCCGGATCGTGGTCCTCCCTATTGGTGATGCTCATGATTTCCTCCAGGGTGAAGGTGCTGGAGATGGCCGTCTGGATCACCACCGTTCCCGCTACCATATCGCCCAGGCGCTGGTTGTGGCGGCCGCTGTTGATGAGCAGTACGGCGGGAATACCGGAGGAGAGCAGTACATCGGGCAAAAGAAAGACGGAGCGGGTCAGGAAATCTGCGGGGGTGGGGTCGCGCCCGTCGAGCCGAATCACGCGCAGGCCTACTACCCGTTTGCCGAGCGTCTGGCCCCGGTTGAAGAGTTCCATTAGGAAGTAGTAGCCCAGAAAACCAAATAGGGTGCCAAAGGCAATGATGGCAAAATCGTCCAGACTGTCCATAAAGTTAATGAGCAAGATGGATAAGATCCAGTAGGCAATGATAAATACAATCGCGTCGATAAAAAACGCGCCTACCCGTGAGCCAGCCTTGGCCAGCTCATAGTCAATACGTACATTTTGCGATGTTTGAATCGTTACGGACTCCATGGCCCCAAGATAGGGGAGTAGTTACCATACCATTAAATAAGTACGGAGAAATATGATTTTTCTGTAAGTTGCGGGTTGCAAGTAAAACCGAGAAGCCTCCCGGAACCTGCAACTTGAAACCTACAACTCGAAACCGACCACATGAGCAAAAGAACCATCTACCTGATCGTTGGCCTCATCATCTCCGCCATTGCCGGCGTTACCTGGCTCCAGCTGGGGATGATCCGCACGGCAATGGAGGTCAACGAGCAGCGGTACGACGAAGCCGTGCAGGATGCCCTGAAGCTGGCCGCTAACGAACAGGAGGCCTACGAGAACGACTTAATCAACGTGCAGATCAATGGGTTTACCGAACGTATCGGACGGCCCGCCGCCAAACTATCCGCAGGAGGCTTGCTGAATGGAGGGCTCGGATCAGGTTTCGTCTCCGGGCTAGAATCAAACGCACCCCGGCTTACCGCCACCGACCGTGTGCAAAATCAGGATTTGATTGATCGGATCAACCTCGACCTTCTCAAGAAAAACCTCACCACCGAGTTCTCCAACGCCAACCTGGACCGCAACATGGGTTACGGTGTCTTTGACATGGAAAAACAGGGCTTCATCATCCGCAATGGCCGCGAACTTTCCGAAAGCGGAGCCGACACCTCCCGGCACGCCGACCTGATGGGAAGCAGCTACCGGGTATCCGTTTTTGACGATGAAGAGGATGCACCAAGGGGCTACATCATCGCCTACAGCCCCGAAAAAAGCGACGTGATCTTTGATACCATTTGGTACAACCTGGCGTTGAGCCTCCTCTTCGTTGGCATCATTCTCGGTTGCTTCGTATACACCATCTACGTCATCCTTTTCCAGAAAAAGCTTTCGGAGATGAAGACCGACTTCATCAACAACATGACCCACGAGTTCAAAACGCCCATCGCTACGATCAGCCTGGCTACGGACAGCATCGTGAGCCCGAAGGTCTCCTCCAGCCCGGAGAAAGTCCAACGCTTCGCCCGCATCATCAAGCAGGAAAATAAACGGATGAACGACCAGGTGGAAAAAGTCCTCCAGATGGCGAAGTTGGACAAAAACAAACTGAAGCTCAACCTCAGTGAAGTAGACCTTAATGACGTAGTCACCGACGCTGCCGTCTACATCGGCCTCCAGGTAGAACCCCGAAACGGAACGGTGGAAACAGACCTCCAGGCCGAGCCCGCCACCGTGGAGGGAGACCTCACCCATATTTCCAGCCTGATCAACAATTTGCTGGACAACGCGAACAAATATTCGCCCGAAGCACCAAAAATCATCGTGTCCACACGCAATGTATCGAAGGGTGTAGAGGTTACTGTTAAGGACCACGGCCTCGGAATGTCCCGCGAGGCGCGAAAAAACATCTTTGATCGTTTTTACCGTGTCCATACGGGTGATCGCCACGACGTTAAGGGCTTTGGCCTCGGCCTCTCCTACGTCAAAACCATAACCGAGGTGCACAACGGCACCATCAACGTAAAAAGCGAATTAGGGAAAGGAAGCAGCTTTATCGTGACCTTTCCTTACCGCCAGACTTAAATCATAACACCCGTAATTAAAAACCGAACCTGCCATGAGTGACGCTACCCAAGCCATTGCCCCTAAAATTCTCCTGGTGGAAGACGACCGTAACTTCGGCGACGTTCTCCGCTCTTTTCTTGAAGTCCATGATTACGACGTAACCCTGGCTACCGATGGCCTGGCCGGCTTCGAAGCCTACCGCAAAGGGAAATGGGATGTCTGTATTTTTGACGTGATGATGCCCCGCCTCAGTGGTTTTGAACTCGCCAAAAAAGTACGCGAAAGCGATAAAGACACCCCCATCATCTTCCTCACCGCCAAGGCGATGAAAGAAGACATCCTCAACGGGTTTGAAATCGGTGCGGACGACTACATCACCAAGCCGTTCAACAGCGAGGAGCTACTGGCCCGCATGAACGTGATCCTGCGCCGCAGCGCCACACCGCCCGACCCCAAGGAAGAGCAGACCGAGTTTGAATTCGGCCAGTTCCACTTCAATTTCCCACTGCGCATTCTGACCCACACGGATGCTGCCGGAGAAACAAACAAAGAAAAACTCAGCCCGAAGGAAGCCCAGTTGCTCCGCCTTTTTGCCATCAATAAGAACGACATCCTGAGCCGCAACGAAGCCCTCACCAAGATTTGGGGAGAAGATAATTACTTCACCGCCCGCTCCATGGATGTATTTGTGACCAAGCTGCGCAAGTACGTGAAGCTCGACGCAAACATCGAAATTGTGAACATCCACGGCAACGGTTTCCAGCTCCTCATCCGGGAGGAAGGCAGCGAAGCCTAGAAATTTCCTGTGCTTACACGAGAAAAATGGCCACTAAGGCCAGCGGACCGTGAAGAAATCTCTACATTTGATCCTGTTTTACAGTAAAGCATCCGTCACGATGCTATGATTTTAGTTTTTGGGATTATGATTTATGGGCCGTTCTGGAGATTCCGGGACGGCTCCTTTTATTTACGGGTTGCAAGTTGCGGCGAAATTTTCCCTTACCGATGCATAAAATACGTTTGCTTCAAACCATCATCAGGTTCTGTTTTTTGCTTTCCGCTTTTTTTATGGCGGGGACGCAGGTGCAGGGTCAGTTAAATTTGAACGGTCGCTCCAACCGCCAGCTTCAGGAACTGACCGAATTTAATGAGGTCTTCGAGGGAGGGCAAACCGGCTTTGTGCTCTACGACTTAGAGTACCAGACCAACCTCTACGGCCTTAATGCAGACCGCCGCTTCGTTCCGGCCAGTAATGTGAAACTATTGACCTTTTACCTGGTTAACCGTGTGCTTGGCCATCGGTCTCCCGGTTTGTTTTACCAGGAGTTCGGCGATCATTACGAGGTTTGGGGGGCTGGGTATCCGCTGTTGCTGCACCCTAACTTTACGGGGTACGATGAGGTAGGCCCCTGGATATCCTCCCGCAAAAAGCCGGTGGTGCTCAACTTCCCCGCAGGGCCGGGGGAGCAAGTGCCGCGCTACGGCCCCGGCTGGAGTTGGGACGATTATAACGACGGCTACGTCTACGAACGCTCCGCCCTGGCCGTCTTCGGCAACCGGCTCTACCTCGATTTCTCCGAAGTGGATGCCGAAGGGCGGCAGACGCTGCTCGGTTCTCCGGTCTCCGTTGCCGGAGCCATGCGGGAGTTGCCCGGGCAAGAAGCCCGCATCCGGCGTTCGGAATTCGGCAACGACTTTACCGTTAGCCCCGACTTTATTGACCGCAGCCGCTTCCCCGTAGAACGCCCCCTCCACCTCTCGGACCGGCTGGTGACGAACGAGCTTTCGGCCACCTTTCCCATGCAGCAGATTTCCGCCGGGCAGAGACCTTACCCGCTTCCGACGGCGATGAATGCGTTGGAGGTCTCCATGCCCGACACCGTTTTCCGCAAACTCCTCCAGAACAGCGACAACTTCCTGGCCGAGCAGCTCATCCTCCAGGCCGCAGCGCGGCGCTACCAACGCCCGGATGCCGAAGCCATCATCAACTACGCAACGGATACCCTGTTGCCTACCATCGGCATCGAAGGCATCCGCTGGGTAGACGGATCGGGGCTGAGCCGCTACAACCTGCTCACCCCACGGCACATGGCCCGCCTCGTGATGGCCCTCGACCAGGAAATTGGGCGGGATCGGTTGCTCTCGCTCCTTCCCGAAGGTGGAACTTCCGGCACCTTACAGTCTCGGTTTAAGAACAAGCGAAAGCCTTACGTTTGGGCCAAAACGGGCTCGTTGAGCGGGGTGCTCTGCCTAAGTGGTTTGCTGCAAACCAAGCGGGGAAAGTGGTTGGCCTTTAGCTTTATGCACAACAACTTCGTCGGCAAAAGCCGGGATCATTATGCGGAGATGGAGAAGACGTTGGGGTGGTGCTACGAGAATCTCTGAGCTGGTTGATGCACGCTCCGCGTTCGAGTTTACGAAGCAGCCTCCGGCTGCGAGGCCATTGTAAAATCTCGCGCTCGGAGAGCACTTCGTAAGCGCGCACGCAGAGCGTGCATTGACCAGGGCCCTGCCATCTAACCTCCCCCAGCACCTGCGGCCCCGCCCCAAAAACACAAAACCCAAAATAAAGCGTTTAATAACGGCATCCCTAAGTAAGCCAACCTAAATGGATAAACACTTCCTCCACAACCTGCAAGCCCGCGCCAAACAACTGGGTCTGAACGCCTGGGCCTGGCTCCGCCGCCAGCCGCCGTTGAAGCTCGCTTTCATCGGAATTGGCGTGCCTACCTTGATCGTGACGCTGCTCTTTCTCGTTCTCTTCGTCCGGACGCTGGGCGGGAGCTACGGCCACCTGCCCGACCACGCCGAACTGGCCCTGATTGAGAACTCGGAAGCCAGCTCCGTCATCAGCGAAGACGGCAAACTACTCGGGAAATACTACCGGGAGAACCGGGTGAGCGTTGAGCTGGAAGAAATTTCGCCCTACGTAGTGCAAGCCCTGATTGCGACCGAAGACAGTCGTTTTTTCGAGCACCAGGGGATTGATCTGCGCGCGCTCGGCCGCGTGGCGTGGCGCTCTATTCTGCTCGGAGACCGGAGCGGTGGCGGCGGCTCCACCATCAGCCAGCAGCTCGCCAAACAACTTTATCCCCGGCGCGGCGGCGGCAAGCTGGGGATGATCAAAATAAAGATGCGCGAGATGATCATCGCCAGCCGGCTGGAGGAAGTATACGATAAAAAAGAGCTGCTGGCGCTTTACCTGAACACCGTCCCCTTTGGCGAAAACGCCTACGGGATTGAAGTCGCCTCGGGCCGATTTTTTAGTAAATCTGCCGCTGAGTTGAAGGCTGAGGAGGCCGCCGTGCTGGTCGGATTACTCAAAGCAAACACCAGCTACAACCCCCGCTCCCACCCCGACCGGAGCCGGGAGCGCCGGGATTTGGTGCTGGCCCTGATGGCCCAAAATGGCTCCCTGGAAAAGACGACGACGGATAGCCTCGCCGCCCTCCCCCTGGTGATTGATTACCAGCGCCAGAACAACCGCATCGGCAGCGCCAACCACTTCCGCCGGATGCTCCGCGCGGAAGCAGAGAAAGCCCTGGCTGGCAAAAAACGGCCCGATAGCCGACCGTGGGACATCGACCGCGACGGCCTCCTCATCCACGTCAGCGTAAATTCCGTGCTGCAACGCCTCGCCGAAGAAGCCGTGCTGGAGCAGCTACCGCGCATCCAGCGGAACCTGGCCATCGACTGGAAATCCGCCAAGCGCGCGCCCTGGGAAGACGCGTTTATGAAAACCGTAAAGCGCAGCCCCCGCTACAAAAGCCTGGAAGCCGCTGGTAAAAACGAAGAACAAATCATGGCCGCCCTCCGCGAGCCCCGCCCGATGACGATCTACGACTGGAAAACAACCGAAGCCGTAGATACCCTGATGCGCCCGATTGACAGCTTGCGCCACTACTTCACCCTTCTGAATGCTGGTTTGCTGGCGACCGACCCGCGCAACGGCGTAGTCCGCGCCTGGGTCGGCGGCGTAGATTACCGCTTCGTGCAGTACGACCACGTGACGGCGCGGCGGCAGGTGGGCTCCACCATCAAGCCCGTCATTTATGCGACGGCTCTTCAGGGCGGAATGTTGCCGTGCGAATACACGCCGGCGCAGCAGTTCACCATCGAAGACTTCCAGAATTATAACCCGCGCAACCCCGGCGGTAATTACGAAGGTGCGTACTCAATGCGGGGTGGGCTGGCGAAATCCGTTAACACCGTTGCCGTAAATCTCGCGGTACGCAGCGGACTACAGAACGTCGTCAACGAAATTCACGAACTCGGCATTACCGGCAAGGTGGAGGCCATCCCCAGCGTCGCCCTGGGCACGGTGGAGGCTACGCTACCGGAGATGAATACGGTCTTTAGTGCCTTCGCCAACGGCGGGCGCAGACCAACCGGCGGCATCCATTACCTCGACAAAATCACTACGGCGGACGGGAAGACGATCGTCAGCTTCGCCCGCCCCAAGGAGACCATGCGGGTGATGAGCGATACGGTAGCTAACATCGCCACCTTCCTGATGGCGGGGGTGGTGAACAGCGGTACCGGTGCCCGCCTGCGGAGTACCTACGGCGTCAGCGGCGCCCTGGCCGGAAAAACCGGTACTACGCAGGACCAATCCGACGGCTGGTTCGTTGGCTATAATCCGAAGCTGGTGGTGAGTACTTGGGTGGGGGCAGAATACCCCGCCGTTCACTTCCGCACGCTACGCCGTGGCTCGGCTACGGCAACGGCGTTGCCGGTGTGGGGAACGTTCATGCGCAAGGTGCAGCGCACCCGGGGCCTGGGCCGCTACCACGGCGGAACCTTCCCTCGCCTCGACGAAATGACCACCGCCCTGCTCGAATGCCCGGACTACCTGGACGAGCTCCCCGTCTACGCCGAATACGACGCCCCCGACCCGGACAACATCATGGACGTTACCGAAATCCAAAACCGCCTCGCCCGCTTCCGCGCCGACGACGTAGAGCGGATGATGGCCCGCAAGCGCCGCCGCAACAACGAAAGCTCCCTGGCTTACACCACCCGCATCGTTGAGCTGCTGGAGCGGGAAGCAAGAAAGGACGAGCGGAAGGCACGGCGGAAGGAGTTTTGGAATAAGACTTTGTTTGGGAAGAGGAATTAGAGACGGTAGCCGGAATTGAACCGGCGTGTCTGGATTTGCAGTCCAGCTCCATTACCAACATCGGACATACCGTCTTTGTAAAATATGCGGTAGGTGAGGGATTTGAACCCCCGCATGGTTGCCCACGTCTCTCCTTAGCAGGGAGGCCCGTTACCTAGCTCCGGCAACCTACCGTATTTAATTTGCACCTCCCATAGGAATCGAACCCATGACACAACGGGGTTGGAATCCGTCGGCAACACCCACTTGCTGGGGAGGCGTTTTTTGTGGGTCGGTGGTTTAGTGGTAGGCTGTTAAACCTGACGATGACCTCCCGTAGCCACCTCACCCCAACCCCTCTCCAACACGGT
>CAYWMW010000144.1:0-10857 GCA_964458975.1 uncultured Lewinella sp.
CGAAAATGAATGATCGCACTTCCAGTTTGATTTGATGACGCTGAGACATAGCCATAGCTATGGCTATACTTGCGCCGTCTCGAACTCCATCAGGACCACGATCACTTCGCTGCTACTGCGTGGTCACCAGAATAACTTATTATTCCGCAACCCCTAAATTAGAGCGCCAACCCGTATGTTTGCCCCATGCCCAACCAGCCAGACAAAATCGCACAATTGCGCGAACGTTTCATTTCCGAGTTACGCGCCACCTTCACCGACCGGGAGCCCCGCGGCCTCTACGCCCCGATCGATTACATCCTGGACCTGGGCGGCAAGCGTATCCGCCCCGTCGTTGCCCTACTCGCCGCGCAGATGTTTGGGGACGAAGACCTGAGCCAGAGCATGCCCGTCGCCCTGGCCGTTGAGGTGTTCCACAACTTCACCCTGCTGCACGACGATATTATGGACGACAGCCCCATCCGCCGGGGCCAGGCGACCGTTCACGAAAAGTGGGACGTAAATACTGGCATCCTGAGCGGAGACCTGATGCTCATCCAGGCTTACCAGCACCTTTGTGTAGTGCCCAATAAAACTGCGCTGCCCGCCCTGCTCTGCACCTTTAACCGGGTAGCAACGGGCGTCTGCGAAGGCCAGCAGTACGACGTCGACTTCGAGGTTCGTAACGACGTAACCATCGCGGAGTACCTGAAGATGATCGAGCTGAAAACGGCGGTCTTACTTGGCGGTGCGCTGGAAATGGGTGCCCTCGCGGCGGGTGCAAGCCAGGCCGATGCCGACCACCTCTACGCCTTCGGCCGCCTCACCGGCCTCGCCTTCCAGCTTCAGGACGACCTGCTGGACACCTTCGGCGACAGCGCCAGCACGGGCAAGCTACAGGGCAACGACATCATCCGCAATAAAAAAACCTTCCTGTTCCTCAAAGCAGTTGAGCTCCTGGGGCTTGAGGGCCGCAAAGAACTCAACCGCTGGTTTGACGAGAGCCCGGAGGACCCAGCAGAGAAGGTGATCCGCGTTACCGAGCTGATGAACTCCGTCGGCATCCCCGCCGCTGTGGCGGAGCTGCGGGATAAATTCCAGGCGGAAGCGTATGCTCATTTGGATGCTGCGGGCGGAAGTGATGAGGTGAAGCAAGTGCTCCGGGTACTGACGGAGAGCTTGCTGCAGCGGATTAGCTAGCCCCGGAGCGAGTTGCCTCCGGCAGCGAAACCGGAACGAGCTGCCTCCGGCAGCGAAGATGTTAAATGTTCCTCGCCGGAGGCGAATCACTCCGGTCTCGCTGCCGGAGGCAGCCCGCTCCAGGACGCAACATCCTGATCGAGGATGCAACGGAAATGCCCTTGGGGGCATTCCTGGTGGCCAATTTTAGAGCAAGGCCGGCAAGAAAGCCCGGCAACTTCCCGCCGCCGGCTTTTTTCGAGTTCCTCCTGGCCGGGCAGGTAGGGGTACATCCCGAGGTCGGGCACGGTATTTCCCCAGACGCTGATGATGGGCTTACGGAAGGCGGCGGCGACGTGCATCAGGCCGGTATCGTGGGTAACGACGAGTGCTGCTTTGCGCACTAAATCCGCAGAGCCACCGAGATTGAAGCGGCCGCAGGCGTTGTGGACGTGATCCAGGCCTTGTGCAATTTGCGCGCCGGTTTCTGCTTCGGCGGGGCCGCCGAGCAGGACGACAGGCTGCTTGGCGTTGCGGCAAAATTCGATCATTTGCGGCGGGGTGAGGCGCTTGGTGGCGTGGGCGGCACCGATCACGAAGGCGGTGTATTTTTCGGGGAGGTTTTCGGCTTGCAGGTCAACCTCGTCTTCCGGGCTGATGAAATAGTCGAGGCCTTTACCGTCGTTGGTAACGCCGAGGTGGCGTACGGTTTCCAGGTAGCGGTCTACGATATGGACATCCGGCATCCGGTTGATGCCGAAGCGGGTGAGGAGGAATTTTTGGAAGTTGAGTTTCGGGAAAGTGCGGCTTTGGGGGCGCGGCCGCAGGTGCAGGGTTGCGTTAAAGAAGAGCCTTGTTTTCAGCTCCCGGGTGCGGAGGTTTCCGTGCAGGTCGATGACTTGGGCGAAGGCTTCGGTGAGCAGGGTATCGGAGAGTTCGTTGATGTCCTTATCGATCGTCCAGAGCTTATCGATGTACGGGTTCCCTTTGAGGGTGGCGGCGAAGGAGCGTTTGGTTAGGAAGTGGACTTCAAAGTCAGTCTGCTGCTTAAGGCACCGAACGACCGGGGTGGTCAGGACGATGTCTCCGATGGAGGAGAAGCGGACGATGAGGACTTTTTGCGGCACGGTGTAAAGGTAGGGACGAACGATGGTTAGGCGGGGCGGTGTTTGCTTACAACCTGATAATTTGCTCGGGGTACAGCACTCTTGCTCAGGGAGGCGTGCTTAAAACTCACCCTGCACCTGCGGCCGCGCCCTAATGCACCTGCTTTTACAATTACTGTGTCTTTTGGTGCTCCTGGACAGCACTAATGATGGCCTGAGCAGCGGGAACGAGGAGTTTGCCCGCAGCGATGAGCTTGGCGAAGTTAAAACTACGCTTCACTACTGCTTTTGTTGGTACCGGACGGGGTTCCCGAGGAGGATTTGCCGGACGTGGGGCCCGTACAGGAGGGGTATCCACCTGTTGTGCGCTTTGCGGATGTTGCAGGTATTGAGCTTGAGCGGGCGTGGTTGGTTCTGGTGCCTGCCTGGCCGGCCTAAGTACCCGGTACCCGACGTAAACCGCCAAACCGATGCCCAGGGCAGGAAGTGCCAAATCTTCCAGGGCGTACTCTTTTGCTTTTTCGGGAGCCGTTGCTAAGGTGGAGGTCAGGCCCTGGCGGGCAGCTTCCTGTTCGGCTTTAATCTTCTCACGCCGCTCGCGCAGTTCAGAAAGACTGCTGATGTTACTTGCCTTGCTGTTCATTGGAAATTTCTTTGGGCGTTTCGGAAAAGAAAAGCTGGATTACTTTAGTTACGGTGGGGTTCACTATGATGTAGCGGCGAAGCAAAAAAACCAGGATCAGTAAGACCAACATTATCAGTGCTACGATACCGAAGCCATGTGCGGAGCGCTGCATATCTCCGGCCAGGTAGAAAGCCAGGGAGATGAGGCCAAAAATGGACATTAGAACGCCAAAGAGCGTCATTACAATTGCGGTAAGTATTTTAGAAACTGTGAGGGCTGATTTTTCCGCAGCCGCCAGTTTAACTTCCTCTATTTTATGGTCAAGCATTTCGCTTATGTAGCCGTAGGCTTCACCTATCTGTTCGGCCAGTTGATCTTTTGCGTGCATGGTTTTGGTTGTGTGGCAATCGAAAAAAGGTGTCCGATTAAAAAGGGTACGGCCGCAGAGCAGTCTGCTCACGCGGCCGTAACCTTCTCTGTGAAAGCGTAGGACGTTTAGGCCTTCGTAGCGTTCACTTTAGACTTAGCTTTCTCTACGCCGCGCTTGAAGCTATCCTCCACAGTGTTCACCGTTTCGGTAGCGCTTGTTTTTAGCGCGGTTGTTTTTTCGTTGATGGTGGACTTGAGGGAATCGGCGGTACTGCCAGCCCACTGCTTGCTTTCTTCGAACTTTGCTTTTGCATCGTCGGCCAGTTCGTTGGCGCGCTGAGAGACCTGTTGGCTAACTTCCTGGCTGTATTCGGTGATTTGGTTTCCGTACTCATCAAAGCGGACGGCAGCTTTGCGGCGCGCGGCGCGGCCTTCGTTAGAGTTGAGGTAGTAACCGATGGCGATTCCGGCGAGGAGTCCGAAACCGAGTGCCCATCCTTTTGAGTTATCGTCGTTGTAATTATTCATTATTGGAAATTTGAGTTAGGATTAAAGATCGTCATCTAGTGAGGATGACTTATAAATAAATCGCTTAACCTTTCGAATTTGTTCGTTCTACCGCTTATTTATCGAGCAAGGCTTAGAAATAATCGACTAAGGCGCTCCTAAGCAAGGTTATCAGCTACTTTCTGTAGTGCTTCCAGCACCTCTTTTTGTCCTGAAAAATCCAAGTCCCGCAATTTTGCGATGGACTTCGCCAGCAGGGTTTGGTTGGTTTTGCGGCGCTCCCAGTCTTGCTCTCGCTGCTGCATGATCTGGCTATTTTGGTCTACGACGGTGGCCAGTACTTCGGGCAACTTCTTCAGGTTTTCCTTGAGGAGGTAGGCGGAGGCACCGCTAAGGATGGTATCTGCTACTTTTTCTTCGTCGTTCAGTACGCCGGTGACGAAGATGAAGGGAGTCCCGTCCAGGTGTTCCCGTACGTAAAGCAGGGCATCCAGGCCGTTCATATCCGGCAGGTTGTAGTCTGAGAGTACGAGGTCTGGTTGAAAGTCAACGAGCTTTTCCCGAAACTCCGTGCGGTTGCGGGCAACGGCGAAGAGTACGTCTGACCGGTATTTTCTTACCTGGCGTTTATTGAGTTCGAGATCAAGTTGTTGGTCTTCGAGGATGAATACTTTGAAGATTTCGGCGTCCATAATATGAGGTCAGGTTCATGGTTAGTGATAAGTCCGGTAGTGATTCGGCGATGCTGGTGGGCAAATTCAAGCCCTGGCGCAGACTCATTAGGCGGCAGCAATAAGTTCTTCAATTTTCCCTGCACTGACGGGGCCGGTGATGCGTTGCACCATCTCACCGTCTTTGACGAAAACAATCCCAGGAGGAGAGAGGAGGTTGAACAGCCTTGCCAGGCGGGGGGATTCCTCGTAGTCTGCTGAGCAGAAGTTCACGGAGCGGTAGCGGCTGGTAAACCCTTCGAGTATCCCGCGTAGGATGATGCCGTTGCCGTCCCAGGGGGAAGACATCAGGATTACCGTCAGGCCCTGACGGCTCAGGACTTCAGCAATTTGGCGGTCTTCTATCGTATTCAGTTTACTCATTGCGTTGATGGCCATTCCGGTGATTGGGTTAAAACTGTCATCAGCCAACTGACGGCAAGTTAATGCGTCCGGGCCGTTTTGCGGGTATAGAAGGTACTTTCTCTGTTGGTGTTTACACAGGAGCGGACTTTTTTTTTCGACAACCGGCAGTGTTTTCATGAGAAACGGAGCCGTAAGCCGGAGAAGACAAGCCTGGCTTACTGTATTTCGTGAACGGACGAAATATCAACGAACAACACGGTTTCAAAAAATATGCAAACATTTGACTTTCAGAAGATTACATTTTTGGCACGGTACTTGATAAGCTTTCAGCGTCTACTACAGCGTCTCTTCCTTTAGCATTCGCTTTAACCCATAGATACTCTCTACTTTATAAAACCTAACTACTTATGACCAATCAGCAATTCGTGGCCGAGATGAGCCGCCTTGAAAACATTCTCTTCGCTTTTGCGCTTCGCCTAACCCGCAACTATGAGGATGCGCAGGACCTGGTACAGGAAACGACGTTCCGTGCTTACAAGCACCGCGATAAATTTACCATCGGTACCAATTTCAAGAGTTGGTCATCTACGATCATGCGCAATACCTACATTAACCGCTACCGGAAAATGAAGAACCGGAAGCATGTTAATGAGCCGGTAGAGAACTTCCTTTACGCCGTAGAAAATAAGGCCGCAACGGCAAACGGTGGTGAGGCCAAGATTCACCTTCAGGAACTCCAGGGTAAGCTAGCTATGATCAACGAAATCTACCGTGTTCCATTCCTGATGTTCTACCGTGGCTACGAGTATAAAGAGATTGCCGAGCACCTGAACATCCCGGTCGGCACGGTAAAGAGCCGGATTTTCCTGGCCCGGAAGAAGCTAAAAGCCATTATTGGTAAGCGCCCGGTTGCCGTATAAAGATTCAAGACATACGATTTAAAGATTACTAACGTATTTTATATGCCGGTCTCTCCTCTCTGAGGGGGGCCGGCTTTTTTATGTTCTCTAACGGAGGTGCTTTAGGGCCTCCCAGTAAAAACGGGCGCAAATTAAAATAAAAAGCGCCATGTGGTACAGAGAAAAGAAGATCAGGGACTTCCCAAATCCTTTCTTTTTCACTGTTCCATCATGGCGTGTCAGGCTAAATGCTCATACCGTAAGGACAGTACCCTCTAAAACATCGCTGACTAAAAAACTATGAACAACACTTTTAAAAAGAAACACTAGAACAAACACAAAATCTGACAGCATACATCAGATAAAACTTTAAGGTTTAAGGTGGTATGCTCTTGTAGTAGCAAAGATAGTAAGACCAGAAAACAAATCCAGGGTCAGAAAATGAACTTCATAACGGCAAAAAAGAGCACTTTTTTGCACCCTCAAAAACAATAAACAACTCATTATCAGATAGTTATCGAATTTGAATTTTCCCTTTTTTAGCCTTATTTTTACAGGTATGAGTCTTATTTTTGAGCTAAATCAGCTGTGTAATTCACGATCTGTGAACAAATTCTTTAAATCTTCTGCCGAAGATTCCTTGATTCGACAGCTTTACGAGCTCGTTCGGGAAGGCAAATTATCCGAAGAGGAGATCGTGAAACAGCTCTACGATGAAGAAACGACACCGGAACATGCCAAGTACAAGACACTGTGTACACGCTTAAGAAACATCATGCTAGAAGCCTTCATGATGCAGGCAGCCCGGACCCCTTCCTACACAACTTATGAAGAAGCCTACCAACATGGGTACCAGCAATTAGCCTTACTAAGGGTTCTTTTGCTAAAACGCGCTTATAAGGTTGCGCGGGAGGTTGCGGTAGTGGTATTCAAAAATGTTAGACCTTACGAAATTATCCCCTTGAACCAAGGTTTGACCGAGATCCTTGCGTACTTACACCTCGGAGTGGCCTACAACAAGAAGCGGTTCAAGCACTACAATGAGTTGAATCAATACTACAGTAAGGCCGCTTTTGACCTCAGTACCTTAAGCGGTTATTATCGAGAAATCCGGAATGCGATTTATGCGCAGCGAGAATCTCCTGCCACTACCGGACAACGGGCAGGCCATTACTCCGAAATATGCACTCCCGTCGCTAAAGCCTACCCTAAATCATCCCAACTACAGGGGATATTCTTCGGGATGAAAATGCGGGGATGCATCCTCAGAGGAGAGTACAGAAAGGCAATCCAGGTTTCAGAACGCGGCCGAAATATTCTTATCAAGTGTAAGGGTGCTAGCCAAGCCACGCTCAGTATACTTGCATTAGAGCGGGTAGATTGTGCTATAAAACTCAATGATTTTGAGATGGGTAAGCAACAAATTGCATCCGCCAGGCAGCAAATAATTCCCAAATCAATGCACGAGCTTAAGCTGGTAGAATACGCCGTGCAGCTTGGTTTCCGAACAAAGAATTATGAATTTGCTTACCGGGAGTTTGCTGCCCTGGATAAGCGAAGCATCAAACGTTTACTAACTTCTGGCCATGCAGAATACTGGCTGATCCTTGAAGCGGCGATCAACCTGCTACTCATCGCCGGCGAAATCACACCGGATGATTCCTGGCCAGCACTCCGCAAATTCAAAGCCCGAAAGTTCATTAAAAACGTACCTTCCTTTGGCCGCGAAAAAAGAGGCGTAAATATTCAGATCCTCGTAATTCAGGCCATGTACTTTATAGTCTTAGGCCGGCACGACGATATGATCAACCGAACGGACGCACTCAACGCTTACTGCAAACGCTACCTGAAAAACGATAAGAACCGACGAAACGATGCTTTTTTCAAGTTGCTACTGATCGTTATCAAAGCAAGCTTCAACCGAAAAAAGGTGATTGAGATGAGTAGGTATACTTTCGGAAAACTCAGGGACACTACCAACTGGTCAGAGTTGAACAATACCGAAATCATACCTTATGAAGACCTGTGGCATATTTTACTGTCTCACCTTGATAAGAAAAGAGTTCCTCACCGTAAATGAAATGCCCGATGAGGCTAAAGGAAAATGTCTTCAATAGCAATGGAAGCAGCAGAACCGTAGTGAGCAAACCAGCTTTCGACGGTGCCGTAAGCGTTAACGATGAAGTCGATTTGTTCGGGGGTGAGGCTGTTAAGGATAGTATTCATAATAAAAGAGGTTATTTTTTTGAAGAGTTATGTGGTGCCAATTCAGGAGAAATGGCATAGAGGAAGTGGTACGCTCTGGGCATCAGAGCATGATATCGTCGATCATGACAAAAGTTATTGTGGGGTGTGAAATGAAGTAGAACGAGACCGAAGGCATTATTAATCACCAGGAGCAACATGCCTTCTTTCTTGTCTATTGCAAATGTCGGGTAGCGCTAGGTTTTTCTTCGGAACAGTTTTTGACTTTTAAAAGCATGAAAAATCGAAAATTTTGAACAAAAAATTACCATAAAAAACAGAAAACCAGCGACTTATGTCACTGGCTTTCATTGTTTCTGTAAGCATTGGAGCTATTCAAAAACACCTAAAATAAATGAATTTTACCTTAATTTTCCTCTTTTCGGCTACGACCGGGAGGGCCCAAACGTTCAAAAGTGCTGTTTTGGCGGTTGGCGAAACGCCCCCGGCCTTCTGCTTCGTCAGCAGCGTCGTAAGCTTTGATGATGGATTTCACGAGGCGGTGACGCACAACGTCATCGGCGGTAAGGCGAACAGTCCCGATTCCTTTAATGGGCTTTAGCAGGTCAACGGCTCTGCGCAAACCAGATTGCTGATTGTGCGGCAGGTCTACCTGGCTCAGGTCTCCGGTGATGATTGCTTTTGCTGAAGGGCCGAGCCGGGTAAGGAACATCTTGATCTGGCTGGTCGTCGTGTTCTGCGCCTCATCCATGATTACGAAGCAGTTATCAAGGGTTCGGCCACGCATATAGGCGAGGGGCGCAATTTCGATGGTGCGGTCTTCACGGAACTTGGCTTGTTTCTCCGCCGGGATCATATCATCGAGCGCATCATATAAAGGACGTAGGTAGGGGTCGATCTTGTCCTGAAGGTCTCCGGGGAGGAAGCCGAGGCTTTCCCCTGCCTCCACGGCGGGGCGGGTGAGGATGATTTTCTTAACCGCCTTACTCTTCAGCGCACGCACGGCCAGGGCAACGGCGGTGTACGTTTTACCCGTACCCGCCGGGCCGATGGCAAAAACGATGTCGTTTTTCTCAGCGGACTCCACCAGTTTTGCCTGGTTGGCCGTTCTTGCCTTGATGGGCTTTCCGTTACGTCCATATACTATGGTCTTGTTGGAAGCCCCGTTACCGAGCTTGGTTACAAAGGGGTTTTCACCTGCCAGAATATCATCAATGGTTTGGTTGTTCAGCTCCCGGTTGTCTTCCAGCAGGCGCATCATCAACTCAAAGTGGTGTTTGATTTGCTGCGCCTGGCCTTTGTCTCCACTAACCTTAACCTTGGTGCCGCGCTGGGTGATGGTGCTATCAGGATAAGCCGCCCGAATTTGGTTCAGCTTTTTATTATTCTCGCCCAGAAGGGCCACGGGATCAACCCCGCTGATGGATAGTACGATTTCGCTCAAATGAATAATTGTTTCCATCGCCACCTTTATTGATGACTAATGTGTGCCCTCAAAACTACGGAACTCCGCCGAAAGTTGCTGCCAATGGGAAGATTATTGCCCTACCCAAAGCTCCTGCGGGAACAGCTACAGCCAAAAAAGTGCACACTACAAGAAAAAAATCGCTGACAAATAAAATTTTGCACTGAAGCAAAAACACCCTACAAGCCCCGTAACAACTAGCATTCTCACCAAAGTTACCTTCTTTCCCAGCGTTAAGATCCCGTTAAAGACAAGCTACGGACACGCTAAAGTTTGTGATTGTGAAAAGCTTCGCCTTATCTTTGGGGTGTTGTCGGAACCTCCGGCCAATTACTATCCCTCTAATAAAAGCGATTTCTATACAGCAAGTCTACACTAACTCAAGCCGGAATTGAACGGCTTTCCTTCGGGAATAATCCCAAGATTTTACAACACGTTAGTTATGGACTTCAAGTCGCTGAATGATCAGGAGCTGATCACACAATACCTTACTGGTCAAGACCGTGCGTTCGAGGAACTCCTCGGCCGCCACCAACAAAAGATCTACACCAGTATCTACCTCTTCACTAAAGACCACAGCCAGGCTGAGGACATCTTCCAGGAGGTGTTCATCAAGATCATCGATACCCTGCGCCGTGGCAAGTACAACCACGAAGGCAAGTTTTTGCAGTGGGCTATGCGCATCAGCTACAATATGTGCGTAGACTCTTTCCGCCGCCACAAGCGCCGCCCCAAGGTTGGCCAGACGGAGACCTTCAACATCTTCGACGTACTCCAGAGCCCCGAGCGCAACGCCGAAGCGGATATGATCCGTAGCCAAACGCACGATCGGGTGCGCAACCTTGTGGATGCCTTACCGCCCGAGCAGCGTGAAGTCGTAATTCTGCGTCACTACGCCGACATGAGCTTTAAGGAAATCGCCAAGCTCACCCGCGTATCCATCAACACCGCCCTTGGCCGTATGCGCTACGCCCTCATCAATATGCGCAAGATGATTGACGAGAAGCAGATTGCGCTTCAGTAAGAAACAAGACGCAGCCCGTGGCGCGGCAACGCCCGGGCAGCGCACCCCTTCCCCTACCCCCCTCGAAAATTCAAGGTTGCACCCTGAAATTTTCCTTGCTGGCTTCAGCCCGAGTTTAACGGATTCAAACCAACTCTAAGCGGGTTTTTCCGAAGGATGCTGAGCCAAAGGACAAGGGAAGATAAAGCCCCCATCAGATCTCTTCTGGTGGGGGCTTTTTATTCCTACCCCTGCTCTTTCAACTCTCTCTGCACCTGCGCGCCGCCGCCCGAAAAAGCATGATCGTAAAATGCGAAGGCAGCAAATGTGGCGCGGCCGCAGGTGCAAAGAAGGTTTTAGGAAAACTGTTTCTTCCAGCTAACTTAGGTAGATCCATACCTGAAAATAAGCCCTTTCAGTAACGGCAAGGGCAATTTTTTAGGC
>CAYWMW010000145.1:0-10804 GCA_964458975.1 uncultured Lewinella sp.
CGGTTGTGACGGCTCGAACTCCATCAGGGCCGCGAGCGTCATTTTTTAAACGGATAACTTATTGTTCCGCAACCCCTAACCATAAAAAACGCAAATATTACCACTGAAAAACACTGCTATGCTCGCCACCAAAAAACCGAACTTACTCCTGAAGTTGAGTAGTCTGCTCACCCCACTCTAGAAATACTGCGAGCAGCACGCTGAACTCGTCGCCCGTCACGGCCGATTACGATGTTTTACCGACATCATCGATTTTGGCCAATCAAAGATAGTCCACGGTTTCCGGTATGGTTCACTTGATAATTTTCCAAACAAGCCCTAAAAAAGCCCCGGCAGACACTGAGTCTACCGGGGCTTTCTGAATCACAGGTGAGGATGCTATTAGTCCTGACCGTCCCAAAAGAAATTGCCACAATCCACCTTCAGGATTTCAACTAAGACGGAGTTACTCACCGGTTCACACGGCCCATCCGGGTCGTTCGTAGTAAGGATCAGCGTTACCGACCCTCGTAATGCATCCGCACTACTCGGGATGTAGGTCGTTGCCGTGGCAAGGTCCATTCCCGTCGTGAATTCTCCCGTACCGTCGGGTGTACTCCAGGTTCCGCCCAGCGAAGTGGGGGTAATGCTGGCATCCTGCGTCAAATCAATCGGCTGCGTCGAACAGATCGTGAACGGAGCAGCTACCTCTACCTCAATGGCACAGACAACTCCCACGTCCAGCGTTAAGTCTTCCTCCCCGCTGTTGAGGAAGGCGGTCGGATCGCTCTGGGCGGTGGAATCGCTCAAGGAGATACTGTTGTCAGAGTCGTCAGCATCATCCCCTGCGTTTGGCATGGTAAAGGCGTAAAACTCAGCGTTATCTGCCGTACTGATGTCAAAGCTGACCGAGTAAACGCCCGGGGGCAGATTATCGAACAGGTAGCTGCCGTCAGCAGCGGTAGTAGTCACGCCGGTGATCATCATACCGTCCGCGTCCACCATCACCGTATCTCCGTCAATGTCGAGCAGCGCGACGGTGACACCGCCGATACCGGGTTCACCGGGCGTTTGCAGGCCGTCGCCGTCCAGGTCAACGAAGGCGGTATCGCCGACGATGACCGGGGCAAAAAAGCCAAAGTCGAGGGTCATGTTTCCGTTGCTGTCGAAGGCATCGTCTTGCATATTGCCCTGGTCCGTCTCTGCACCTGCGCCCGCGCCGTTCACTGGTTCGTCACCTAACGCTAAAGTAACCGTGCCACTGCGCGTACCGGCCCCACTTCCTCCGGCCTGAACGCCTTCATCATCGTTGTCCAGGTTATCGTCCGGGTCGGTTTCTGTGAAGGCAATACCGGTGTTGTTGGAAGAAAGCGGTGCGGCGGTCGGAGCCGTCGGGACGACGACGTAGTAGTCTCCCGGCAGCAAGTTGTCAAAGAGGTAGTTACCGTCCGCATCCGTCAGCGTAGGAGCGGCTTCACCTGCAGTGAGTACGCGGGTACCAGAGGCATCCGTGAATACCTGCATCATGGTGGCAGCGTCCCATAGCTGAACTTCGATCATCGCGATACCCGTGTCGGCACCGTTTTGCAGTCCGTCGTTGTTGTTGTCCAGGAAGACAGTGGAGCCGAGGCTAACCGTTTCGATGCTGAGGCGGGCGAAGCTAAAGTCATCAGAAATTACTCCGGGGTCGTCACCGCCATTATCTCCGGGTCGGGAGTCGTCATCCCGCAGGCCGAGGGCATTCATCGCCGCACTTATCTCAGCGAGGTTATCGATGGAAGTTCCCAGGAAATCAAGATCGATCGTAAAGCTGATGGACAACACTTCGGTGTCACCAGCAGCAAGGTCAAACGGCATCGTAAGTCGGGCCGTATCTACATCCATCGTCCAGACCGAGGAAGGAAGCAGGCTCAGGCCTTCGGGGATATAATCCGCGACTTCAACGTCCGTCGCGTCCAGGGAGCCCTCATTCGTCACTTCAATGGAAAAGGTGACGGTGCTTCCGTAGGTGAATGGTCCGGGTGTTGCCGTTTCGTCAATTTGCTTGACCAATGAGAGGTCGAAAGTTTGAACAACGGGAATACCTTCCCAGTCGTAGTCGTCCTCGTCGTTCGGGTCGTCCATCGTGCCCGGGGTGCCGTCGCCATCGTCGTCGATTTCATCGGGGGTGTCCGCTTCGGGGGCATCCATTCCGTTGTCGTTCGGGGTCGAGTCCTCATCTACGGGCGGGTCGGTTGTTGGGTCGTTGTCGTCGTCGAAGTTGCTGATTTCGGCGCGGTTCACGAGCGTGTCGAGCATAAAGTCAGCATCGATAACAAAGCTGATACGGAGCACGGAATCTTCTCCGGCGGCCAGCGCAAAGGGCATCGTCAGGATCGCAGTGTCTACCGATACCGTCCAGTTGGGCGCGGACGCAGGTGCGAGGGAAAGCCCTTCGGGAACATAGTCTTTCACCTCGATGTCCGTCGCGTCCGTATCTCCCTGGTTGAAAACCGTGATGTTGAAGTCGACGGTACTGCCGGGGCTGAAGGGGCCGGGGTTGGTGCTCAGGTCGAGCGTTTTCACCAGGGCCAGGTCAAAGACGGCGAGGGGTACCAGGCCGACGTCGAGCGTGTGGTCGGTTGTATCGGCGGTTGAGTAGCTGATGGCGGGAAGGTCACCCAGCGGTGAAGTCTGGAACGTTGCGTCGGAGTCGTTCAGGTCGGGGTTGTTGCCCTCACCGGTATTTTCTGTGGTTACACCAAACTCCGTATTGTTGTACACAAAGGAGGTATCGCTCTCCGGCGTATCGCCGAAGACGATCAGGTAGGTGGTATCCGTTAGCACGACATCATCGGCGTTGACCCAGGTTTCCCCGGTGGTTCCGTCGCCGGAGAAGTAGTACTCTCCGTCAGCATCCGTCATCGTAGTAGCTACTAACACCGGGTTACCGCCAGCGTCCGCGATGTAGAGACTAACGGGCAGGCCGGTAACCGGCTCTTCACAGGCGTCTTGAACGCCGTCTTCGTCTTCGTCGATCCAGACGTAGTTACCGATTTGGATGGGAAGGGGGTCGCAGGCGAGCATCAAATCGCCCAGGCCACCGCCTTTGCCGTAAACGCCGTCGGTGTTGAAGCCTTGAAAGAGCGAGTAACCGCTAAGTACGGTACCGTCCATGGCTACTAAGTTCGTCGTACCGGAAGAAGCACGTTCCTGGTTATTACCCGGGCGGATCATAGTAGACGTCATTACACCGGTAACAAAGTTGATGGCCGTTGCTCCTTGTCCGGTTTCGGAATGGGCAATTACGTTGGGGTTATTGGGGTTCGGGGCAAAGTCACCAAAGTAAAACTCACCACCACCGGGACCTTCACCGTTGCCTACCCCAGGGAGTGCTGTCAAAGTTCCGGCCGTTGCGTTGTTTTCTAGTTCGTAAGTCCCGTTGGGAAGACGAGCAGCCCGCAGCAGATCACCACTTACCGCAGCGATAAAGTTCCCACCTTCCGGCGGGTCCACTAAATCTGCATTATTGTACCCCATCTGGTGACTAAAGCGATCCGTAAAGGATAGTACCATCGCACCGTCCGCATCAAAATCAATGTTGGACAACATGGGCTGAGCGTAGGAATAAAAGAATAGATTATTCGTGTTTCCTCCGATGGAACAAGGAGCATCCGGGAAAGCATCACGCCAACCGAGCCATACTGATTCAGCTGCACAAGACGATATAGTAAAGCCTTTAGGATAATTCAACGGGAAGTCAATAACGGGAGTAAAGGCCGTACCATCACCGCGATAAACCGTAGCCGTCAGGTTTGCCCGATCACTGCTGGTGGAACCGTCACAAATAACGCCAAGATAAACCTCGCCCCGATAGATTTCTACGGCGAAGGGCCGCATCTCACCGCCGGAACATCCGGGTTCGGGAATTGGAGTCTCACTAACCGCGCCGGTAGTTCCGTCATCGTTGATGACAATGCTCACCAGGGTTTTATTGAAGAGATTGACTGCGTAGAGAATGCTGTTTTCTTCGTCAAGGGCAATATCGCCCAGGCCAACCTTACCGATCAGGGTGTAGGCAAGTGAGTCCGTGTTCGGTAGGTTCGGGGCCCGATTCACTCCCCGGTCGGCGTTACTGAGTATGGTACCGACGTTAATTCCCTGCGTGCTCAGGTCGATCAGTAGCTCGGTGGCGCCGCCGTCCAGGTTGGTCCGAAAAATGGCTCCGAGGGGATTATTAAGCGGTGCCCCGCTAACGGGATCGGTTTCCAACAGGCCACTGTGGCGCTTCAGGAAGGCAGAAACGTAAACATCACGCTCGCTTCGATCATACGCCATACCCCAAACCGTTCCGGCCTCGCCTTTGGCGCTCAGCATGTTGGGGGGGACGAAACTGGCATCATCAGGGTCTACGCCTTCACGCGATTGCGGATAGTTGACCACTACGTCAAAGGGACCGCTCGAAGAGGTCGGGTCACCCACGATGAAACAAGTTACCACCACGTCCGGATCGTCCTGGCAGTAGGTATTCGGGTCAATCACGCCGTAGTCTACGGCGCAGCTTGGGGCCGTCACGAACTGGGTGTTCGTCCCGTTGTTCGCTCCGGCAATGCTTGACTGGAGGTAGGGCTGAAGTGGTGTGGTGAATTCAACGCGGTATTCTTCACCGTCGGTGAGGTTGGGGCAAGACCAGTTGCCCTCGGCGTTGGTGTAGGTGGAGCAGACGATTACACCGTCGCAATCGTACACTTCTACGAGGACATTCTCCTGTCCAACTTCCCCTGCACCTGCGTCCGCGCCGTCACTATCAAAGTCGTTGAAGGCGTTACCGCCTACGGTACCTGCGCCGTCTACGCAGTCCGGGGTACAGGCGATGAGGTCGACCAGCGAAGTAGCATTACAGCTAGCAGTGTTGGCGAAGGCCGCCGTAACTGCCTGCCCGTAGGCTGGGCCAGCCACGCCGGTGAACACGACATCTGCCGTGCCCGTAGCCGTGTTAAGGCTGGCGGTGCTCATGGTCGCTCCGTTGAAGGTCACGTCGATCATCTCGGCCGTAGTTGTCAGGTCAGCAAAGTCCCAGGCGACGGTTATGGTTACGTCAAAGGTGCTCTGTCCGGTAGCTGCGTTGTAGTTACAGACGGGGGTGATGGCGGTGATGGTGAGGTCACATTCAACGATTGGGCTCAGCCCCACATCCAAGGTATGATCCGTTGTATCACTGGTCGTGTAGCTGATGATGGGGTACTGGGTCACCGTCGCCATGTCCATTAGAGTGGCATCTGAGTCGTTGAGGTCGGGGTTGTTGCCCCCGCCGCTATCGGCTGTGGTCAACTCGTAGGCAGTCGTTCCCACGGTCAACTCGCCCGCCGTTTCGTCCCACAGGCCATCGGTTGCGGTGCTGGTGTGGTCGTAGCCGAAGACGATGGCGTAGTTGGTGTTGGGGTCTACGTCGTCGAAGTAGTACTGGCCGCCGTTGGCGGTGGTTTGTACGTCCTCAAACGCACTTTCATCTTTGTTGTAGAGGGAGATGGGGATGCCGTCCAGGGGCATTTCGCAGGCATCCTGCACGCCGTCTGCGTCTTCGTCGATCCAGACGTAATTACCGATTTGGATGGGTACGGGATCACAGAACAGTTCCGGGTCACCCAGGCCTAAGCCTTTTGCGCTCAAACCCGTAAGATTTGGGTAAATCAGGTAGCTGCGGTTGGCATCGCCGCTCACATTGTCAAAGTATTTAATACCACCTTCGTTAAACCGGTCCATTCCTAGTTCCTCGGCATCAAAGGGGTCGTAAACAGTACCGAGCACCTCGCCCGAACCCGGAAAGAAAGAAAGCCCTCCACTAAAAGTTTCCTGGTGCCGCCCCGTGCCGTTGCTGAAAACACTGACTTCGTCCCCAAAATAAAATTCGCCGCCGCCGGGGCCTTGTCCGTTCGCTAAGTTTGGGGCGCAGTATTCAAACCCACCGGCCCCATCGTCGCATACCCTTAAAATATCACCTGCTCCAAACATGCTAATAACTGTATTATTAGTCACGTCAGGGCGGTAGTTGTTCGGGTTTTGTTGCAAACCAAAACGATCAATTAAGCCCACGATAACGGAACCGTCTACGTCGAACTCGATATCGGATAAGAGCGGGCTGGGGTAGTAAAAAAAGCTACCACATAAAAAGATGTCAGAAAAGTCGCTGGTCCAGGCCTGCCATTCTGCGTCACAACCCGCTGGAAAGGTATAAACGACGCCCCGGGGGTAGTTGAGGGGTAGATCAAATACAGGGTTGGGGGCAAATGAATTTGTTGCGGGGTCAAATTCGTAGATGCCCATAGAGAGGTCAGAACTCAGCCCCGTACTTTCTGCGGTGCAGGTAACGCCAACGTAGAGTTTCCCCTGACGAAACTTTAGCGCCCAGGGGCGAGCATCCGCAGGGTTCCCACATAGATCAAGCGGGATGGCGTACGTTTGCTGCGTTCCTGCGGTGCCATCCGGGTTGATCGCGATGGCAAGTAATTCCTTCGTGTTTAGATTAACAGCGTACAGCACCGAGTTATCGTCGTTGACCTCCAGGTCACCAAAACCGACTTTACCCGAAAGGTCAAAGGCCGCTACGTCGTGCGCGGGGTCAAAAGGAGCGGCAAGACCCCGTAGGGTATTCGTTGGAATGATACCAGGATTGGCCACTTCGGCCCACAGGCCGAATCCAGACCCGTCCGTCTGGTGGGTGTAAATCGCTCCGAGTGGGTTAACCGCTAGACCTTCACGCAGTCCAATCTGTCTTTTCAGGAGCGCCCCGGTCAGCACTTGTTCGTTCGTTCGATCGTACGCTTGGCCCCAGACGGCCCCTAACACTGATTTCTCAAGGACAACCGTAGGAGGAACGGCATCCCCACTTATACCATATTGAAAAGAGACAAAAGCATCCAAAGGTGACTGGGCCGAACTTGGGTCACCAGCTACGTAGCAGGAAACGCCAACCAGGGGGTTTGCCTGGCAGTAATCAACCGGATCGATCACGCCGTAATTTACATTACACCGTGGAGCGTCCGCAAACTGAACATTCGTACCGTTACCAGTACCCGCATCACTTGACTGGAGGTAGGGTTGCATGGGAGTCGTGAATTCGATTCGGACCGGATAGTCGCCTGCATCAATATCGCAGTTCCAGTTCCCACCCTCATCCGTCAGGGCCGTACAAACGATGTTGCCGTCGCAGCCATAAACTTCCACGAGTACGTTCTCCTGTCCAACTTCGGTGGCACCCGCGTCCGCGCCGTCGTTGTTGAAGTCCTGAAAAACGTTCCCCCCCAGCTCATCATCCAGGCTGCTGCAGGGTGCTAATGAAGAGGTGGAGTTGGCATTGGTTCGGTGAAAATATTTAATGGGTGTCTTGTCCAACAGTACCGGCACCAACTTATCGGAATCGGAATCCGAAAGAAAGCCAAAAAAAGAGACAAGAAGACACAGCGGTAGAGTAGACGTTCTGAATTGCATGAGAGGTTTTTAAACATGAGAGACAGTACAGTTCCGAAGAACAAGCCACGACGTAACTATCACGCAAAGGATACCTAACAATGAATTCACCATACCAACGGGGGCAGGAGTAACAACAGAAAGATTGGAAGGTCTAAACTTTTTTCATGATAATACAGTGGCTGAATACAGCCTGAAAACTTATGCAATATAGGCATTATCGCCACTTAAAGAAGGCTCACTCTTAACAATATTCGCATTATCACCCATAAGCGAGTCGTATTCACGCTTACTTCAATAAACACGGAGCGGACGAAAGCTCATAAAACAACAGAAGCCCCGGCCGCAAAATGCGACGGGGGCTTCTGAAAAGGTGAAGTACGGACGAGCCGGATTTACACCAGCGTAACGTGCTTAAAGCTAGTAGCCTTCAGCCCCTTATCAGAGTTGTTCAGGTACTGCGCCACGGTCTTTTTATTGTCCTTTACAAACATCTGGTTCACGAGGGTATTCTCCTTGAAGAACTTGTTCAGCTTACCCATCGCGATCTTCTCGATCATCGCTTCGGGCTTGCCTTCCTGGCGAGCGAGGTCTTTACCGATCTCGATCTCCGTCTCGATCACTTTGGCGTCAACGCCGTCTTTGTCAAGGGCAACGGGCTTCATGGCAGCTACCTGCATGGCTACGTCGCGACCAGCCGCGTAAGCAGCGTCGCTGCTCTGGCTCAGGCCAACGAGAACGCCAGCACGGTTGCCCGCGTGGATGTACTCGGCTACGAGGGGCGCTTCTACCTGCTCGAAAGAAGTTACGTTGATCTTCTCGTTGATCTTACCTACCATCTCGGTTACCTTGTCCTGGATGGTGTGGGCACCTTCCATTGGCAGGGCCATCAGCGCAGCGAGGTCCGCAGGCTTGTTGGCCAGGGCGATGTCAGCAACTTTGTTGGCGAAGGCGACGAAGTCGTCGTTCTTGGAAACGAAGTCGGTCTCGGAGCTGAGGCGAACGATGATGCCGTAATCTTTAGCGTCGTTGATCTTAGCGATAACGGCACCTTCGTTGGCATCGCGGTCTCCGCGCTTGGCAGCGACCTTTTCACCGCGCTTGCGGAGTACTTCGATGGCCTTTTCGAAATCACCGTCGGCTTCAGCCAGGGCTTTCTTACAGTCCATCATTCCGGAACCGGTCATGTCCCGTAGTTTCTTTACGTCTTGGGCGGAAATTGCCATAGCGTATTTATATTTTGTTGTTTTCTTGTAGGATTGGGGGTAACCTGAGTTTATTCTCTTCGCCATTTGGAGTGTTTAGCATTTAGCAATCAGCATTTGGACCGTTACAAATTGTGACGGCCTAAATGCTGAACGCTAAATGCCAAATGCTACTTTGCTTCGGGAGCAGCGGGCGCTTCAGCAGCAGGCGCTGCTTCAGCAGCGGGAGCGGCGGGCGCAGCAGCTGGAACAGGAGCGGCGGTAGGTGCAGCTGGTTTATCTACTGGCTTAGCATTTTCTGCCTTACCTTCTGATTTTGCGCCTTTCTCTTCACCACGCTCTGCGAGCCCCTGCTTGATGCAGTCGGTCAGGTAGTTGATGATGACGGTTACGGACTTGGAAGCATCGTCGTTACCCGGAATTGGGTAATCTACGCTGCTCGGGTCGGCGTTGGTATCCACGATACCGAAGGTACGCATGTTGAGCTTCTTGGCTTCGGCCACGGCGAGGTGCTCGTGTACGATGTCCACTACGAAGATGGCGTTAGGGATGCGGTTCATGTCCGCAATACCACCGAGTACTTTGCTCATCTTGGCGTGCTCACGCGTCAGCGTCAGTTTTTCCTTCTTGGTTACGCTGTCCAGGGTACCGTCTTCGAGCATCCGCTGGATGTTCTGCATCTTACGGATGGAACGGCGGATGGTGTTGAAGTTGGTCAACATACCTCCCTGCCACCGGTCGGTAACGTAAGGCATGTTTACTTCGGTAGCGCAGGAGGTCACGATGTCGCGGGCCTGCTTCTTGGTTGCTACGAAGAGGACCTTCTTACCGGCCCGTGCGATCTGGCGCATGGCGTTACCAGCGCGCTCCATCGTCTGGAGGGTAGAGTTAAGGTCGATGAGGTGGATGCCGTTCTTTTCGCCGAAGATGTAGTTGGCCATCTTTGGGTTCCACTTGCGGCGCAGGTGGCCGAAGTGAACACCGGCTTCGAGCAGCTGCTGGTGGGTGGGCTTAGTAGCCATGGGGGTGATATTTTCAGTCCGTTATACCCTGAAGGGTTTTGGACGTAGATTAGAGATTGTCCCTTGCGGGAAGGATTTAGCACTTAGCTCTTAGCCTTTAGCATTTAGCCCGTCACGCATGTGTGGCCTAAATGCTTAAAGCTAAATGCTAAGCAAAGCGCGTTAGCGCTTAGAGAACTGGAAGCTCTTACGCGCCTTAGGCTTACCGTACTTCTTACGTTCTACAACGCGAGCGTCACGGGTAAGCATTTTCTGCTGCTTGAGCGGGCTGCGGAAGTCTTCGTTCAGCTTCACGAGGGCGCGGCTGATACCCATACGGATAGCTTCGGCCTGGCCTTTGATGCCACCGCCGTTTACGTTCACCTTGATGTCGTAAATAGCGTTGTCTACACCAATGATGCCGAATGGCTGCACCACTGCTGGCTGGATGTGGTGCTGGGGGAAGTATTCCTTATAGTCCTTACCGTTCACGGTGATTTTTCCCGTGCCCTGGGTCAGGTAAACGCGGGCCACTGAGGCTTTGCGTCGTCCGATGGCATTAATTTGCTCCATGGAAGAATTTATTAAGGGAAGAAAGGAGTAAGGGACGAAGGGTGTTACTCTGGTTCTCTTCCAGATTTTTTAGATTGATTTGGCGCGAACGCGGGATGCAAAGAAAGTTAAAGCACTTAGCCTTTCCCCCTTTTCATCCCTTCACACCTTTACTTAAGCTCCTCCGGCTTCTGCGCCGTGTGCGGGTGCTCAGCACCAGCGTAGAGGTGCAGCTTCTTGATCTGTGCCCGACCGAGCTTGGTCTTGGGCAGCATGCCCTTTACGGCCATTTCCAGCACGCGTTCCGGCTTCTTAGCGAAGAGGTCACGCGGGGTAGCGGCACGCTGGCCACCGGGGTAACCCGTGTGGCGGAGGTACTTCTTGTCGGTGAGTTTCTCACCCGTGAAGCGAACCTTGTCGGCGTTGATCACGACCACGTGGTCACCGTTGTCGAAGTGGGGAGTAAAGTCGGGCTTGTGCTTGCCGCGCAGAACGGTAGCGATCTTGGAAGCCACACGGCCTACGATCTCACCTTCCACGTCAATCACGTGCCACTTACGCTCTACCGATGCGGCGTTGGCCGACTTGGTTTTGTAGCTTAGTGTATTCACTGTATTGCTT
>CAYWMW010000146.1:0-10804 GCA_964458975.1 uncultured Lewinella sp.
AGGTAGTTGCCCGCAGCGGTCGTGACGCGGTAAGAAGAATTGATGTGGCCGGAGCCGAAGGGCGCTACGGTTTTGACCGTGCCGGGGGGCAGGAAGGCGGAGTGAATTTGCTGCAAAAATGACTGGTTTTCTATGATGAGTAAAGCTACTGGCCGGTTTCCTCCGCAACGAAATCCGGGTTCGGTTCATTAGGGATCGGGGCTTCGTTTTTCTTCCACCAATTTCGTAGCGCGGTCAGCATTTCCTCTGTTTTTACTGGGTTTTCGGTCGAGAGGTTGTTGCGTTCACCGATGTCTTCCGCAAGGTTGTAGAGCTCAATACCATCGTCTTCGAAGTAGTAGTGTAACTTCCAGTCGCCTGTTCGTATGACTGAGCCCGGGCGGGTACGGAAAGCAGGGTCACGATTTTCCAGGTTGTTCTTGTAATAGGCCTGAAGATAAATTGGGAAGTGCCAGATTAAGGGGCGATTATCAAGCTCTTCCTCGGCCTGAGGTATGGGCAACAGCGCGTCGCCATCAAAGGCTTTTTTGTCGTAATCGATGCCTGCGGCGTTGAGCAGGGTGGGGTAAACGTCGAGGTTAGAAACGGGCAGGCTGGTTTGCTTACCGGCAGCCACTTTCCCCCGCCAAATGATGGCCATCGGAACCCGAATGCCACCTTCGTAGTAAGCCCCTTTTCCAGCACGCAGCGGATGCTGATCTGTAATGCCCAGCAGGCCTCCGTTGTCGGAGGTGAAGATAATTAGCAGGTTGTCGTCCTGCTTTTTACGGTGCAGGGCGGCCATCAGCAGGCCAAGGTTACGGTCCAGGTTTTCTACCATGCTTGCGTAGTCGGGGTTGTCTTGCCCCTGGTCCGGGGTTTTGTTCTGATACTTTGGTACGTACCGGTCCACGGCCTGAATCGGGGTGTGCACCGCGTAGGGCGAATAGTACAGAAAAAACGGCTCCTTCGTGGTGGCAACAAAGTCAATCGTTTTCTCCATGATCAGATCCGTGAGGTATTCACTTTTTCCTGGTTCCAGGTTTACGTTCTTATAGGGTGGGTAGTAGCTGCGGGGGAGACCATTGGGGCCGCCACCGATGTTGACGTCAAAACCATCGGCCAGGGGGTCATCACTGACGTGCCACTTGCCTGCATGGCAGGTTCGGTAGCCAGCCTTTTGTAATGTTTCTGGCAGCAGGGTGAAGCTGGAGTCCACCTGGCGGGTGTTTTGGATAGGGATGAGCCGCCGCGTTTCCTTCTTCCCCCGGGCCGAAGAACCAACCGTGTACACCCCGTGGCGGGTAGGCCACTGGCCGGTCATGAGGCATGCCCTGCTGGGCGAGCAATTCGCCGCCCCGGCGTAGGCGTTGGTGAACAGCGCCCCGGTTTGCAGCAAGGAGTCCAACGTCGGTGTTTCGTAGTACTTGCTTCCCATAATGCCCAGGTCTTTCCACCCCATATCGTCGACGTTGATCAACAGTATATTGGGTTTGCTTTGCGCTGATTCACAGGAAAACAGAAGGCCTGAAAGGACGAAGATCAAGCCAATAACGATAGGGTTTTTCATGTAAGCAAACATAAGGGTTTCAGGTGATATGCCACGCGTTTTTAAGAACTTTGCCATGATAAACTCTCCAGTATCGTAGCTGATATTCATGTGCATCAACGATCTCCTAAGACCTCAACCTGCACCCGCTGCCGAGCCCTAAATACCTGCCCCACTAAGTCCCCCCTCCCTCCTCCAGCGCATGCTTTGGTTCTTGTCAAAAGTTGCACGAGCAAAAAAAATAAAGTTTTTTTCAAGCTCGTGCAACTTTTGACAAGAACCAAAGCATTTACCCCATGAAACAACATCAACCGTAAACCATGCCCTCACTCAGTTCACCTGAGAAAAAGGCATAGCCGGGAGGCGGATATCCGTGAAACTCCGTCAAGCCGGCACAAACCCCCGAAAGGGGCAAACTATGGCACTCGATAACCGCGAGCGTATCTTCAAGCTGGAAATGCAGGAGCACTACCAGATCGTTTACAACTTCCTCCACCGAATGTGTGGTAACGGGGCCGATGCGGCCGACCTTACCCAGGAAACTTTCGTGCGGGCCTACGTAAAAATCGATCAGTACGAACCTGGAACCAACGCCCGGGCATGGCTCTTCCGCCTCGCCAAAAACCTGTTCATCAACGATTACCGTAAAAAGTCACGTCGTGGCGAAACGGAACTGGATGAGCGGGTAGCTTACAACCAGCGCGACGAAACGAACGCAATGGCCGGATTCTCCGACCTACGCATCGCCGGTGCCATGGAAGCGGATTTCTCCGACGAGATCGTCAAGGCCATGGCCTTGCTCAAGGACAACAACCGCGCCATCATCATCATGGCGGACCTCTACGACTTCAGCGAAAAAGAAATCGCCAAGGCGATGGACCTGAACCTGAACACCGTAAAGTCCACCACCCGCCGCGCCCGCCTGGCCCTCATCCGCCAGCTCGCCGGTTACGCCGAAGACACCTACGGGATCGTCAACACGCGTAACCTCGGTGCCTAAGCACGTAACCACTCAATGCCACCCCGCGAACATGCTTCACGGGGTGGCATTTTCAGCTTCAATCATTTCATTTCTTCATTCAAGTCATCAAAAAATGTCATTTTCAAATAGTCGCAAGCCCAACAACGAACGGAACCATCAACTCCCCGAAGTGGCGGATAGAGAACCTGCCGTGCCAACAGCAGGCTGTCTTGACCTATCCATAGACCCCCTTACCGAAGACGTGAAAAACATTGATGCCTATCAGGTATTCCTGAAGCGAAACTTAAAACCACTCGCCGCCCCCGTTGACTTATTGGCCAACATCCAGGCAAAACTAGCTGAAATTGACGCGCAGAAAGCGTAGCTCCCGCCGCTCGGACGGTTTAGTTGACCAAAGCCCGCCGGAGAAAATCAATACCATCAAACAACCATAAAGGTGAACCCGTATTAGGATTAAAATTATCCTGGTATGCCTACCCGCGCCAACTCCGCTCCGTTGGGCGTACCCAACCTTGTCCACGTCTCCGACGACCAACCCGGCTGGACGCGCAAGTGCCATGGCCGGGGCTTTAGCTACTTCCGCGAAGACGGCTCCCGCATCAGGGATAAACTCATCCGTGACCGACTGAAGTCGCTCGCCATCCCACCCGCCTGGACCGAAGTCTGGATCTGCCCCTTAGAAAACGGTCATCTGTTAAGTACCGGCCGTGATGACGCCGGACGGAAACAATACCGCTACCATCCCGACTGGATGGCCTACCAGCAGCTCAGTAAGTTTAGCCAGCTGGTTGAATTCGCCAGGCGATTGCCCGCCGCAAGAGAAACCATCCGCAACATTATCACCGACCGCAGCCGGGGCTGGAGCCACGATCGGGTCGCCGCCCTCGCCGTCGCCCTGATGGATGAAACCGGAATGCGCGTGGGTAACGCCTCCTACCAGCGCCGCAATGGTACCACCGGCTTAACAACCCTCCGGCGCAAACACATTGATACGGACGAAGACGGCCTTCACTTTGATTATACCGGGAAAAGCAGCATCGAGCGCTCCGTAGACTTGGAAGATAAAACACTGGTTCGCCTTATCCACAACATGAGCGAGCTGCCCGGCTACCGGATATTTCGCTACCGGGCGCAGGATGGCAGCATGGCAAACCTCGATAGCCGCGACGTAAATGAGATGGTGAAGGAGCTGATCGGGCCTGAGTTCAGCAGTAAGTTCTTCCGCACCTGGGCGGGCACCGCAGCTGCGGTGCGGGAATACTGGGAGGTGCTGAACGAAAACAAGGGCGAACTGCCGGATCGACCTGACCTACGGGTTACCGAACGCGTCGCAAGCTTTCTGGGCAACACCGTTTCCGTCTGCCGGCAATACTACATTCACCCCGCCGTCATGGCGGCGATAACCGAAGGTAGGGTTCCCGGAGAGGATGCAGCGGCGAAGAAAAACATCGCTGAATTCAAAGAAGAATTTGACCCCGAAGAAATTATTGCCTACGCCCTATGCTCCGACTCCGGCCGGTAGGCGCCCGCGCAGGAGACCGACCCGGCGAACTCCGAAACCGAATATTCCGGTAAGCACTGGATTTAGACGGATCGAGCCGTGACATGGAAGTGATAACCGTATTCTGCTCCACACCGGTGGCCCCTTTATAGATTTCGATGATCTCGTCCCGTTTAGCGTCAACGAACGCCTGGGCGTAGACCGTTTGCGGGTAGGCCTGGTTGGCCTTCTGCGCGTCTTCGATGGAGAGGGTGATGTTGTTACGCCCGGCAATCAGATCCTGGTGCATCAGGTCGAGGCCGGTGCGGTGGTAAGCGTAGTAGGCGCGGCGCAGCGGCAGCATTCGGGGGCTGGTGATATTCTCCAGCAGAAAGTAGCGGTTGCGTTGTTTATTGGCCGCGCTCCAGCCGTTGTTTACATCGTTGGTGATGCTGGTTGGCAAGCGGTTGTAAAGCTCCTGCGCTTGCTGAAAGTACGGCTCTCCGCCCAGGGGGCTGAAGGTATCGTAATCAAGCCCGAGAATGATGTAGCTGTAGAAGGCGAAAATGGTGCCGAGATCACTCAGGTAGTTTTGCTCAGAGTACTGCACGCCTTCCCCTTCACGGTAACTAAACTCTATAAATTTATCGAGGGTGTTCAGTACGGGCGTTTTTTCTCCGGTTCCGTAGACCGGGCGCAGGCTCTGGATGGCCACAGTTGCTTGAAAAGCGTTCGGGATGGCCACCTGGGCACCGTCACCTTTAGCCGATTTTTCGGTTTGCTCGCTGATGGTGAAAAACAGGGTCGCTTCAATGCGCTCGTCGGGCTCAAAACGGTCTTCGGTCCACACCTGGTTGTTCAGAAAAGTGATCAGGTCTTTCTCCAGGGAGTTGAACACCCGGTTGTCCGTTTGTAGGATCTGATCGGTGTTCATGTTGACCGTCCACCGTATTTCACTTTGGGCGCTTAGAAAGGGAGAAAAGGATAAAAGGAGGAAAGCCATTAGGGCAACCCCTTTATTCCATTTGTCCTTTAACCCTTTACCCTTTAACCCTTTACTGGGGGCGCTGACGCAGGTGCAAAGTAGGAGGATGAAGGAGCAGAGTAAGGAGGAGCGTAAGTTCATATCGTATGGTCTAACTCGTCGGCCGAGCGTTGCGAAGCTTCGCTCGTCCGCCGAGTGGTTAGGTACTGCTTAGTCAAACGCCGGGCACACGAAATGTGATGAATGGTTAGCTGAATTAGTTAGGTAATATTCAGAACCGCTCGGCCGACGAGCCAAACTGCGTAAAGCTCGGCGGACGAGCTACAGGCTGACCAGCGCATCCAAAATATCATGCGCAACGGCAGCCTTAGGTTTTAACTCAAAGTCGGTCACCTTATTGTCGGTTACGAGCTGAATTTTATTGGTCGCGTGGCCAAAAGCGGCACCTTTCTCGTTCGGAGAGTTGAGGACGATGAAGTCAAAGTTCTTTCGCTTAAGCTTCCCCCGTGCGTTTTCCAGTCCGTTCTCCGTTTCGAGGGCGAAGCCGACGAGCTTTTGATCGGGCCTTTTCTCCTGCCCGAGCTCGGCGGCGATGTCGGGGTTGCGGATCAATTTCACCGTCAGGGGGCCATCCTTTTTTTTGATCTTACCGGTTTCGATCCGGGAGGGGCGGTAATCGGCAACGGCAGCGGCGAGGATGGCCGCATCGGCCCGGCGCCACTTCAGGACGGAGACAGCGTGCATCTCCCGTGCGGAGCGGACGTTGTGGACGGTGATGCCGTCGTGATCCGTCGTCAGGTCCGTAGGGCCAAGTACCAGGTCTACACTGGCTCCCCGGGCAGCGGCGGCTTCGGCCAGGGCGATGCCCATGCGCCCGGTACTCCGGTTGCCGAGGTACCGAACGGGGTCGAGGTCTTCGTAGGTTGGGCCAGCGGTAATCAGGATGGATTGGCCAGTAAGGTCTTGGGGAAGCTCGTCCGCTGAGGCTTGGGAGGTAGGACCTTGGCTCGTCGGCCGAGCGGACGTAAAGGCTTTTACCCCTGCTCCTTTAACCTTACCCTGCACCTGCGGCCGCGCCATAAAATCACTAAGCAGCTTAATGATGTCTTCCGGCTCCGCCAGGCGGCCCGCCCCGGACAGCCCGGAGGCCAACTCGCCAGTGCCCACATCAATAAGGTGGTTGCCGTAGCTTTTCAGCAGCTCAACGTTGCGCTGTGTAGCCGGATGCGCCCACATGTCGAGGTCCATCGCCGGTGCAAAAAACACCGGGCAGCGGGCGGAAAGATAGACCGCCACGATGGCACTGTCGCAGATGCCGTTGGCCATTTTCCCCAGCGTAGTCGCCGTCGCCGGAGCAACCAACATCGCATCCGCCCAAAGGCCAAGATCCACGTGATTGTTCCAGCTGGAACCATCGTGGACGGAGGTCGTCACCTCGTGTTTAGACAGTGTCGCGAGCGTAAGCGGAGAGATGAAGTCCGTCGCCGCTTTGGTCATCAAAACCTTCACCTCCGCACCAGCCTTCACCAAACCACGCACAATGAGCGCCGCTTTATAAGCCGCAATCGAGCCGGAAACACCGAGAATGATTTTTTTGCCAGAGAGGGACATGGGGTAGAAGCTAGGAACTAGGAATTAGAAACTAGGAATTAGGAACTAGGAGCTAGGGTACTAGACTTGAAGTTTGATTAGAGCACTTTGCGAGTACTCCTACATCAGTTGGATTGAGCATTATTGCAAGGTGTCGTTGGGCGGAGGCAAGCAGGTTCAGCCGGGCACTAAACTCCAACTTGACGCACCACCAGGAGCCAAAACCAAAGAACTAGAAACCAGCCTGCTAGTTTCTAGTTCCCTAGTTTCTTCTAGTTCCCTAGTTCCCTAGTTCCCTAGTTCCCTAGTTCCTAGTTCCTAGTTCCCTAGTTTCTAATTCCCTAGTTTAAACCTCCTCCTCTTCCCGAGCCGCATTATAGCGGTGGTAGAGTTCTTCGTCCAGGTATTCACGCATTGCGATGAGTACGGGGTTGGGGAGTTTTTCGTAGAACTTGGAGATTTCGATCTGCTCTTTATTTTCTACTACTTCCTCGATGGTATCGGTTACCTCGGCGAACTCTTCGAGCTTCTGGTCGAGCTCGTGCTTGAGGTCGACGGCCAGCTGACGGGCGCGGCGGCTTACGATAGCGAGGGTCTCGTAAATATTTCCGGTGTCTTTGACCACGTTCTGGATGTCGCGGGCGCTAACGTCGGGGCTAAGGCCTTGAGCCCGGGCTTTGATATCTGACATTGTCGAGTTCTTTTAGTTTTTGTTTGTCTTTTTTCAGTAATTGGCGCAGTTCGGGAGCGTACTGACTGTCGGGGTAGCGATCCAGGAAACTGTTGATCAGCTTCACGTCTTTAGCGAACCGTTCTTGCTGCCGGTCTACGTAGCTGCGCGATGCATATTCGTACTGGCTTTTTGCCATCAGGTAACGAATCTCCTCTGCGCGGGCTGTTTCGGGGTAGTCTTTCAGGAGGTTTTCAAAGCTACGTTGTGCAGCTTCATAACGTGAAAGGTCTACGTAGAGTTTCGCGGATTCAAAATCCTTCTTCTCCATTTTTGCGCGCATCTCGTCGATGAGGAGGTTGGCCTGAGAAACCCGCTCACTGTTGGGGTAGCGGTTGGCAAATTCTTCAAAACCTTCGATGGCTTTTACGCTGTAGCTCTGGTCTAAGCGGTAAACGGGGCTCAACTCATAGTTGGAGTAGGCGGTCATAAACTCAGCTTCCTCCTTTAGCGGAGAGCCGCCGTAGGTAGTCGCAAAATTCTTGAAGTAGTAGCTGGCCAGCACGTACTGCTCGGTGTAGTAGTAGGTGTAGGCGTAGCGGTAGGCAATTTCTTCGGCTTCTGCCTTACCACGGTAAGGGCCGATGGAGAGCTCATAAAGCGTCTGCGCCCGCTGGTATTCTTCCAGCTCGTAGTACTCACTGGCCTTGGCCAGCCATACCGCAGGGTCTCCGCTGGTGCGGATGGTCTCAAATTCGGACTTACAACCGAAAGTGATGAGGGCAACAAAAATCAGGGAAAGAATGGAAGTAAACTTCATAAGGGGCGCAAAGATAAGGATTATTGAGACAAAAGTGACTGGGTGTCTTCTGCGGGATGAGTGCTTTGCCTTCTCTGACCAGTTTCTTGGTATGGTGTTGGCTGCTTGGCGGCTGGTCAAAACACTTTTGCCTCAATGTGAGTGGAGGGAATCGTCCGAATGATAGAGGGGGGATAGGGGAGAAAGGGTTGTATGAAATATTGCGACCCCTTAGTTCAAAAACCAATACCTTGCAGCAGCTACAAACATAAAGCATCGAAAATCACGAATCGAGAACGGGGGCACGCCTACCCCCCCGCATAGACGAACTCCGGTTGTACTACAACACCACCATCCGCCCCGAGCTGTACCGGCTTGAACGGCGGCGGCTACGCCTGGTCCGGGGTATTTTCGGCTCGCTGATCGCGGTGATCGCCTTGTTCATCAGCTTTGTGGTCTTTGACCTGGGCTTTTTGTTTTTCCTGTTCATCACCCCGATCGCGTTCTACGTTGGCTCGCTGTATTTTCGGATCGAGAAATTCCGTCAGGCCTTCAAGCCTGCCATCATGACCCTTTTGATGGAGTTTCTGAACGACGCGCCCAACTACCGCTCGATGACCTACGACCCCAAGCACCCCATCGGCCGGGATCGCTTCGAGCGCAGCGGGCTCTTCCGGCCTACGCCCGATGCCTACCACGCCGAAGACTACATTAAAGGCCTCGTCGGTGAAATGGCCTTCGAGATGGGCGAGGCCTACGTCCGCGAAATCAGCGCGGCGAGTAACCGGCTGGAGGTCGTATTCAGCGGCCTGTTTGTACACGCCATCTTCAACGAACCGACTACGGGGCAGATCGCCGTCTGGCCCCGCCGCAACATCCGCCGCATGAAGCGGGCGGTGGATGCTTACGTTTCTGCGGACGGTAAAAACGCCGACATCGAGATCATGAACCCCGGCTTCCGGGAGGAATTTACGGTCTACGCCAAATCCAACGTACACGTAGCAGGCATCCTCACCCCGCCGATGCAGGATGCGCTGCTGGCGTTTGCCCGCAGCCAGGCACAAGACATTTTCTTCGCCGTCCACAACCAGGACCTCTTCATCGGCGTGGCCCACGACTACAATATGCTGGAGCCCAACTTCTTTAAGTCTAACCTCAGCTTTTCCATCATCCGCAAGTTTTATACCGACATCACGCTGATGCTGGGGGTGATTTCGGACTTTGACCAGACGCATTAGGGCGGCGGCGCGCAGGTGCAAAGAAGGGTAGGAGCATTGTTCCGCAACCCCTAACTCAGCAAACAAAAAAAATCGCCTGTCGAGTTTGGTAATTCAGCTTTACCCGAACCCTCCAAAAACCTCCCTTTGCACCCGCGTCCGCGCCCAAATTTTACTAGCTTTGCGAATACCTGTATACTTTGTTGAAATTGCAGTGGGCGTCAAGTAGTCCGCCACACTTTTGACTGTTTGACTACCTGACTATTTGACTCTACTTTATGCCGACGAAAGCCTACATCTACGACGCATTGCGCAGCCCCCGGGGCCGGGCGGACGGTAGCAATGCGGACCTCTACGAAGTCAAACCGATCAACCTCCTGAGCCAGTGCCTCCAGGCCTTTCAGCGGAGGTCCGGCCGGGAAGAACTGCCCGCCAGCATTGACGATCTCATCATCGGCTGCAACACCCCGGTAGGAGACCAGGGCTACAACATCGCCCGTGCCGCACTGCTGAACGCAGGGTGGGGGAGTGCCCGGGGCGGCCTCCAGATCAACCGCTTCAACACCTCCGGCCTGGAGGCCATGAACCTGGCCGCCGCCCGCATCACCGCAGGCTACGGCGAGGTGATCATCGCCGGAGGCATCGAGTGCATGAGCCGCGTACCCACCTACCTGAACGGTGGGCCGATGCTGAACGACCCCGCCACGGTCATCAACAGCCACTACATCCCCCAGGGCGTAGCGGCGGATCTGGTCGCGGGCTCCAACGGCATCTCCCGGGGAGAACTCGACGCGTACGCCGTGAAGACCCACGCCAAAGCCGCCGCCGCCCAAACCGCCGGGCATTACGCCAAAAGCCTGGAAAAAATCACCGATACCAACGGCTTGGTCATCCTGGCCGAAGATACCTTGCTCCGCCCCGGCTTAGTAGCGGAGGAACTGGCGGGTCTGCCCCCGCGTTTCACCGAAATGGGCCTGGCCGGTTTTGACGAAATGGCCCTGCACCGTTTCCCGCTTGTTGATCAGGTAAACCACTGCCATACCTCCGGGAACACCTCCAAAGCAGCCGATGGGTGCGCGCTCGCGCTGCTCGGAAACGAAAAAGCGGGCAAAGCCTTGGGGCTTACGCCACGCGCACGTATTCGGGAAGTAGCCATGAGCGCCGTAGACGCAACGCTGCTCACCGGCGGCCGCAACGCCGCCGAGCTGGCCCTGGCCAAAGCTAACCTCTCCGCCCAGGACATTGACCTGTGGGAGTTCAACGAATCCTTCGCCGCGCCAACGATACGTTTTCAGCGTCATTTCAAGGTCGAAGACGATTGCTTCAACCCCCTCGGCGGAGCCATCGCCCTCGGAGAACCCCTCGGCGCCGTCGGCGGTATGATGCTCTGCCAACTGCTTGACGAACTTGAACGCAGGGACCTATCCCTCGGCAGCCTCACCATCGACGCCGGTGCCGGGCTGGCCGTCTCTACTATTATTGAAAGAGTAAACTAGAAACTAGAAACTAGAAACTAGGGAACTAGAAACTAGTGCCACGCTAGTTCCCTAGTT
>CAYWMW010000147.1:0-10776 GCA_964458975.1 uncultured Lewinella sp.
CTCGTCGGCCGAGCCTTGCGCTAGGTGAGCTACGCTGCTGCCCTCGGCGGTGGCTCGTCCGCCGAGGGAATCCGGGAGGTTTAGACCTAGGCTGTCTAACCTGACGATGATCACCCGTGACGGTTTTCTACCACCAAAACGCGAAGCGTTTTCTTCTGGATAGCCCCTCTCCGCTGAGCCTGGGGCGAAGCGTGTTGGAGAGGGGTTGGGGAGAGGTGGCACGGGAGGTCATCGTCAGGTTTAACAGCCTAGGTTTAGACCCATTCGGCCGACGAGCCAAGCTGCGCAAGGCTCGGCGGACGAATTAGAAATCCTCGCCGGGATGAAACGTTTGCACACCCCACGTTGCGGGCCATGTTTCCGGCAAGCAAACCAGCTTCCAAGTCGGCAAACCTTTACTTCTGTCTATTCCTGCATCTTGTGATAAGCACATTCCACCGGCGCATAGAAAACACTCAAATAAAACACATGTAGTATATTGTACCCTAAATATTCATACCCATACCAAACCAAAGACATGAGATCATTACTATCCTTTCTTGTCCTGCTGCTCGCTCTACCACTGGCCGCGCAGGATACCCCCGAAACCCTCGACGGTTTCAGCCTCCGCAACGTAGGCCCCGCCTTCGTCTCCGGCCGCATCGCGGACATCGCCGTGCACCCCAAGCACGAAAACACCTGGTACGTCGGTGCCGCCTCCGGCGGCCTCTGGAAGACCAAAAACGCTGGCATCACCTGGCAACCGATCTTCGACAGCCAGAAGTCTTTCGCCATCGGCTGCATCACCATTGATGAGCGCAACCCGGCCACCGTTTGGGTCGGCACGGGCGAGAACGTCGGTGGCCGCCACATCGCCTGGGGCGATGGCATCTACCGCTCCGACGACGCGGGCGCAAGCTGGAAAAACATGGGCCTGCCCAAATCCGAGCACATCTCCAAGATCATCATCCACCCGGACAATAGCGACGTTGTCTGGGTAGCCGTACAGGGCCCGCTCTGGTCTTCCGGCGGCGACCGGGGTGTCTACAAAACCACCGACGGCGGCCAGAACTGGAACCTGATCCTGGGCAAAGATAACATCGACGGCGGCAGCGAGTGGACCGGCGCGACCGACCTGCTCATCGACCCCCGCAACCCCGACCTGCTCTACGCCGCAACCTGGGATCGCCACCGCACCGTAGCCGCCTACCTCGGTGGCGGCCCCGGCTCCGGCATCCACCGCAGCCGTGATGGCGGCGAGACGTGGGAGAAGATCGAATCCGGCATCCCCGGTTCTAACCTCGGTAAGATCGGCCTGGCCATCAGCCCGCAGGATCCCGACGTGATCTACGCCGCCATCACGCTGGATCGCCGCAAGGGTGGGGTCTACCGCTCCGCCAACCAGGGCGCCAGCTGGAAGAAGATGTCCGACGCCGTCTCCGGAGGTACCGGCCCCCACTACTACCAGGAACTTTACGCCTGCCCGCACAACTTTGACCGCATCTACCTGATGGACGTTCGCGTGCAGATCAGTGAAGACGGTGGTAAGAATTTCCGCCGCATCAAGCATGACCGGAAGCACTCCGACAACCACGCCCTGGTCTTCCGCAAAGACGACCCCAACTACCTCCTCATCGGTACCGACGCCGGGGTTTACGAAAGCTACGACCTGGCCGAAAACTGGCGCTTCATCGACAATATGCCGCTCACCCAATACTATAAGGTAGCCGTAGACGACCGCGAACCCTTCTACCACATCTTCGGCGGTACGCAGGACAATGGCTCCCACGGCGGACCGAGCCGGACCGACTCCGAAGCGGGCATCCGCAACGGAGACTGGTACAAAACCCTCTTCGCCGACGGCCACCAATCGGCCACCGAACCAGGTAACCCGGACATCATCTACGCCGAAACCCAGCAGGGTGGCCTCCACCGCGTTGACCTGAAAACCGGCGAACCCGTCATGGTGCAGCCCCAGGCCCGCGCCGGAGACCCGCACGAACGCTTCAACTGGGACGCCCCGATTGTGGTCAGCCAGCACGACCCCAAGCGCCTCTACTTCGCCAGCTACCGCGTCTGGCGCTCCGACAGCCGGGGAGACGACTGGACACCGATCTCCGGAGACCTCACCCGCAACGAAGAACGCATCGCCCTGCCCATCATGGGCGGCGTCCAGAGCTGGGACAACCCGTGGGACATCTACGCCATGTCTAACTACTCCACCATCACCTCCCTGGCCGAGTCTAAAACCAACGAAAACGTTGTCTGGGCTGGTACGGACGACGGCATTTTGCAGTACACCACCGATGGCGGAGATAACTGGAAAAAAATCTGGGTCAAAGACCTGCCGGGTGTACCCGAGCGGGCTTTCGTGAACGACATCAAGGTAGACCTCTACGACGAAAACACCGTCTACGTCTCCATGGATAACCACAAAGAAGGTGACTTCAAGCCCTACCTCTTCAAGAGTGACAATATGGGTAAAAGCTGGACCAACCTCGGCGAAAGCCTGCCCTACGGCACCCTGGTTTGGCGCTTGGTACAAGACCATGTTTCGGAGAACCTGCTCTTCATCGGCACCGAAAATGGCATCTACGTGAGCATGAACGGCGGCAACGACTGGAAAAAACTGGCGGGCTCCCCGACCATTCCTTTCCGCGATCTCGCCATCCAGAAGCGGGAGAACGATCTGGTAGGCGCCAGCTTCGGCCGCAGCTTTTGGGTGCTCGACGACTACGCCCCGATGCGGGAGATGACCGTCGGTAAGATGCTGGACGATGAGGCTGCCCTCTTCTCCGTTCGCGATGCCTGGTGGTACTCGCCCCGCAACAACGACCCTGGCGTCGGTGCGCAGAAGTATGCGGCTAAAAACCCCGACTTCGGCGCGGTCTTCACTTACAACCTCAATACCGAGTTCAAGAGTAAAAAGGCACTCCGCAAGGAGGTGGAGAAGGAAGCTAAAAAAGAAGGCAAGCCCCTCACCTTCGCTGGTTACGATGCCATTGATGCGGAGAACGACGAGCGCAAGCCCAAGGTCTGGCTGACGGTGATGGATGCCGACGGCAACATCGTTCGCAAGATTAGCCAGCCGCTGAAGAAAGGCATCCAGCGCGTTGCCTGGGACCTCCGCTACCCGTCCACCTGGGCCATCAGCCCCGGCCAGAGCGGTGGCGGCCGCTGGAGTGGTGGCTCCATGGCCCCTCCTGGAAAATATTCCGTCACGTTAAGCAAGGAAATGAATGGCGTAGTGACCCAACTCGACGGCCCGGTGAGCTTCAACGTGAAGCCGCTGCACAAAGCCACCGTTCCGGGGGCCGATGCCGCTACGCTCGTTGCTTACCGCGAAAAAGTCAAGGAAGTACAGGATATGATGGCCATGGGCCAGGAAAAACTGGGGGACCTGGAAAAGCAGGTCAAATCCATGGAAACGGCCCTGGAGCGCTCCGCCATTGCGCCGGGCAAACTGAACGAGACAATTTACGCCCTCCAGAATGAGGTCCGTAAGCTAAACCGCGTAATGGAAGGCAGTCCGGCCCGCGGCGAAGTTGGCGAGAAGGCTCCGCCTACCGTTAGCGATCATTTCTTCGCAGGTTACCGTGGCCTTTCCACCACCTATGGCCCCACGCCGAATATGGAGCGAAGCCTCGGCATCGCTAAAGACATGGTGATGGAAATGATGCCGAAGATTGACGCCCTGGCGGCTAAGTTGCCCGCCTTGCGGAAGCAGCTGACCGCTGCTGGTGCGCCGTATATGATTGGCGCTGGAGAGCGCTAGGTTGCCCGGCCTTCAGGCCGTGCAGGTTCATCAGCTTACAGGCTGATATAAAATTTGATTGGAGCGTAAGGGGAACTTGCGCTCTAATCTTTTTTTTAGACCTAAGCTAAGCTTTCTAGGGCGGCGGTGCGCGGGTGCAGGGTGTAGTTAAGGGCATCGGATTATCTTGGGGACTCAACTCGCCAGTTTTAAACCCAATTCAAGATGAAACCAATCTACGTTTACCTTTTTGTCCTTACAACTCTACTTTTAGCTGGTTGCGAAAACGCCAAGCAGGCTGACACTTCAACCGACGCCAAAGCAGCACTGGAAGCCACCCGCGACAAACTCCATAACCTGGCTACGCACAGCTATCGTTACGTTTCTTTTTGGGACAACCGATTTGCCAGCTCTACCTATTCTGATTCGGCAAGGGTGCGTTACAGCTACTTACCAGACAGCCAGTTCGGATTTGGCTTTCATACGATAGATGAAAGCTTCGAAACTTTGTATGACGGGCAAGACAAACTAGCAATTGACCACGAAAAGCGAAAAGTGGTACGGCTAACGGCTGGTGAGATCGGTCAGGATTCCGCTTACTTCGATAACCTGATGGCCTTCCACAACGCCCCCAAAGCACTGCCAGCGCTATCTGCCTTTCGCTACGTTGCTGACACCATGATCGCCGGAGATCGGCTTTTTGTGTACGCGATCACAAGTTTTAATCCTACAGATTATGATTCCAGCAAGTTGGTCAATACCACCCGGGAATATTTCATCCACCCGGAACGCCAGGAGGTAACACGCATTCGTAAGAGTACACACATCGACTACGACACCGTGCAGATCATCGACTATTCCTTCAGTGCATACACCTTCAGCGATGAGCCCCACGTTTTTGGGCCAAACGATCGTCAGCGTTCCCTCGGTTACCGGGAATTGAGCGAGGCCGCCGACGATGAAGAGCGCCTATCCGGCCTGGTCAAATCAGGTGACCAGCTCAACCGCTCCGACTACCCCGATATTAACGGAACTACCCAGGATCTTTACGGTAAGCCCGGCCAGGAAACTATAGTAATGTTCTCCTTCATCGGCTGCGGCGGCTGCGAGTATGCGATGAGGGAAATGAAGAAAAAGGAATTCGCACTTCGGGACGGGGTACGCTTGGTCTACAGCAGTCCCGTTGACCAGCCAGAAGCCTTAGAGAAATACTTCAATAAGAAGGAATTCCCCTTCGAGGGCTTCGGCAAAGACAGCCGAATGAACGACAACTTCAAAGTAGCTGCATTTCCAACTTTTGTACAGATCAACGCAGAAGGTAGGGTAGAACAGGTGATCGGCGGGTATGATCAGGAGGTAGAGGATATTATTTTTGAATAAACAACCACACAAGCGATGAACCAACTACTTAAAGACATAAAAGGGTGCAATGTCTGCGCGCCGTACCTCATCAATGGGGTAAACCCGGTCATGGCGGCTCATAAGGAGAGTAAAATCGCCATCATTGGTCAGGCACCGGGCAGCATCGTTCACCGAACTGGAATTCCGTGGGATGATAAAAGTGGGGATCGGCTACGCGAATGGCTAGGGGTGGATAAAGATGCCTTCTACGATGCGAAGAACTTTGCCATCATCCCGATGGGGTTCTGCTACCCCGGCAAGGGCAAGTCTGGAGATTTACCGCCCCGGCCGGAATGTGCTCCCCTGTGGCACGAGCCCTTATTGACTGGCCTGGAGAACCTTCAACTGACCCTCCTGATCGGAAGCTACGCCCAGGCCTACTACCTCGGCGACCAAAAGAAACGAACGCTGACCGAAACCGTTAGGCACCACCAGTCTTACCTACCGGCCTATCTACCGTTACCACATCCTTCTCCAAGAAACAATATCTGGTTAAGAAAAAACGAGTGGTTTGCGGAGGAGGTGTTGCCGATACTGAAGACAACCGTTTTAAAAGTTATGTGATAACCAATGGAGACCTTGCCCAGAAACCTCCCCCCGCACCTGCGCGCCGCCGCCCCAATATGCCAAGTAGGGCCAAAATTCCACAATTCCCACCCCAAGCAGCAAACCAAGCCGCCAAACGTGGGTTATAAAAACGGAGGTCTTATCGGATTCTCCGTCGCGCAACCTATCTTTAACCGGAAACGCAACTTTAATCTGCGAAAATTCGCTAATCCAGCATGGCAACAGCAACAAAGAAAACGACAACGCGGGCAAAGAAAACCTCGACCGCCAAGAAGAACGGAACGGCCAAAGGCCTGAAGTACAGCGCCGAACAATACATCGAGTGGTACACCCTGATGCTCCGCATCCGCCGCTTCGAGGAACGCGCCCTGATGGCCTACGGCCAGCAGAAGATTCGTGGCTTCTGCCACGTCTACATCGGTCAGGAAGCCGTTGCTGCCGGAATGGAAAGTGCCATCACAAAAAATGACGGCATTGTGACGGCCTACCGCCAGCACGGCACGGCCATCGGCCGCGGCGTAACGATGAAGCAGGCCATGGCCGAGCTTTTCGGCAAAGAAACCGGCATCGTGAAGGGCAAGGGCGGCTCCATGCACTTCTTCAGCAAAGAGAATAACTACTACGGTGGTAACGGCATCGTAGGTGCGCAGATTCCAATCGGAACGGGCATCGCTATGGCCGAGAGCTACCGCGAGACCAAAAACCTCTGCGTAGTGATGTTTGGCGACGGTGCCAGCCGCCAGGGTGCCCTCTGGGAAAGCTGGAACATGGCCATGACCTGGAAAATCCCCGCACTATACGTCTGTGAAAACAACGGCTACGCAATGGGTACTTCCGTAGAACGGACCAGTAACGTAACCGACCTGAGCCAACTCGGCGCCAGCTTCAGCATGCCCAGCAAGAGCGTAGACGGTATGGACCCCGCCGCCGTGCACGAGGCCTTCACCGAAGCCGCTGAGCACATCCGCTCCGGTAAAGGCCCTTACTACCTCGAAGTAAAAACCTACCGCTACAAAGGCCACTCTGTCTCCGACCCCGCCAAGTACCGCGAAAAGAGCGAACTCCAGGACTATCAGGAGCGCGACCCCATCAAGGTCACCGAAAAGCTGATCCTGGACAACGGTCTTGCTACCGCAGAAGAAATTAAGGCCATCAAAGATGGTGTGAAGGCAGAAGTTGCCGAAGCCGCCAAGTTTGCCGAGGAGAGCGACTTCCCTGCCGCTGATACCCTTTATACGGACAACTACTCTGCGCCTTACCCATTCCTTACTTAGGAACTAGAAGCTAGGGGGCGTGGGAGCTTGAAGGTGAACGTACTTACCAATGCATCACTGCTTCCCCGGCGCTATAAATCTAAGCCTCCGGACACGCCCCCTTTCTGACCTTCAGGAAGGGGGCGCTGTCGTTGTATTCTGTTTTTTGCAGAAAAATCCGAAGGATTTTCGCTGCAAAAAACAGAATACAACGACAATACCTATCTTTGCGCTCGCTTTATGAGGCCCGGCGAGTTCGGGCCTTGCTAAATTAAGAAGAAATGGCAAAGAAGAATAACATCGGCCGCCGCCCCCAGGGCACGCCAAGCACTGGCCGCACCCGCGGCACCTCCGCTCCCGTTCTTGAAGGTGATGAGACTCTTGTGGACCTCGTAGAGGTTCGTGACCAGGGTCTTGATTTTTTTGAACGTAACCGCAATATCATCGTTTTTGGAGCTATTGCAATCGCCCTACTCATCGCGGGCTACTTCATCTACAAGACTTTCGTCCAGATTCCCGCTGAGAAAAACGCCATGGCGGAAATGCAACAGGCGCAGGTTCAGTTTGAGCGCGACAGCTTCAACCTTGCCCTCGTGAACCCAGGCGCAGGTGGTCTCGGTTTCGTTCAGATTGTTGACGAGTACGGCAGCACAGAAGCTGGCAACCTGGCCAACTACTACGCCGCCGTCTCTTACCTCAACGTAGGTAAGTACGAAGCTGCGCTGGATTACGCCAGTTCCTTCGACGCCAAAGGAACCCTCCTACCCGCCATGAAGTACGGCGTGATGGGTGACGCCCAAAGCGAACTCGACAAGATGGACGAGGCTGCCAGCAGCTACCGCAAAGCCGTAGATGCCGCCGGAGATAACTTCGTAACCGCCGGTTACTACCTCAACAAACTCGGCCTGATGCTCCGCCACCAGGGCAAGAACGCCGAGGCCCTCGAAGTATTCAAGCGCCTTAAGGTTGACTACGGGCAGAGCCCCGAAGCCGCTCAGGCCGATAAGTACATCTCCATGCTGGAGATGGCACAATAAACTTCTCCGCTTTGGCTTAGGCCGGAGTACATAAGTGAAAAACTAAGCCCTGGTTCGCATCCGTGCGGGCCAGGGTTTTGTTTTAGGCCCAGGCTGATCGGAAAACCCTAGCCATCGGACATTACAAAAACATAACCTTCCGCATTAAAGCCTAACCCTTCCCTTTTTTTATCTTTGCGCGAATTATAGTTACCTAATCAATTCATGGATCAGCAACGCGCAATACTTCTCCTGGCCGACGGCACCACTTACGAGGGCAAAGCAGCCGGTAAAATTGGAACCACCACTGGTGAAATCTGCTTCAACACCGGCATGACCGGTTACCAGGAGGTGTTCACCGATCCGTCCTACTATGGTCAGCTTTTGGTAACCACCAACGCTCACATCGGCAACTACGGTACGATGAAGGCCGATACCGAGTCTGACTCCGTAAAAATTGCGGGCCTGATCTGTAAAAACTTCACCGTCCCTTACAGCCGCCACATCGGAGAGGCTTCCATTCAGGACTACCTGGAGGAAGAGGGCTTGGTTGGTATTAGCGACGTGGATACGCGGGCGATCGTGCGCCACATCCGCTCCAAAGGAGCGATGAACGGCATCATCTCCAGCGAAGTATTCGACCTGAAAGAGCTAAAAAAGCTACTGGCGAAAGCACCGAACATGGACGGCCTGGAGCTCTCCAGCCACGTCACCACTAAAAAGGCTTACACCCTCGGCGAAGCGTCAGCGAAGCACAAAGTAGCGGTGCTTGACCTCGGTACCAAAAAGAACATTCTTCGCAACTTCGTTCGCCGCGACTGTTTTGTGAAGGTTTTCCCCGCCAAAGCGAGCATTGAAGAGATCATGGGCTTTGCGCCAGACGGTCTCTTCATTTCCAACGGCCCCGGAGACCCCGGCGCGATGGACTACGCGGTAGATACGGCCAAAGAAATGCTGAAGCAGGAAAAGCCGATGTTCGGCATCTGCCTCGGCCACCAGATCCTGGCCCGCGCCGTAGACATCCCGACCTATAAGATGCACCACGGCCACCGGGGCATCAACCACCCGGTGAAAAACCTGGTTACGGGCAAATCCGAGATCACGAGCCAGAACCACGGTTTCGGCGTTAGCCCGGATGCAATCGCCGCCGCGCAAGACCGCGTGGAAGTGACCCACCGTAACCTCAACGACGACACCATTGAGGGCATCCGCATCGTTGGCAAACCGGCCTTCAGCGTGCAGTACCACCCCGAGGCCAGCCCCGGCCCCCACGATGCCGACTACCTGTTCGACCAGTTCGTAGACCTCATCGAAGAAAAAAAGAAATAGCATAATTCGGGCGCGGCCGCAGGTGCAAAGAAGCGGTAAGGAGAACGCTCCTTTCGGAAACAAGCCTTCCCCACGAACAATCGCGTAGCGATTAAACCATAGTAACCCCGGACGCAGAAAGATGCGAAGCATTGAGCGAAGTCCGGGGACATCACCCTAAAAGAAAAAAACATAGCAAATGAGTAGCATCCTAGACGTAAGAGCCCGCCAAATCCTGGACAGCCGCGGCAACCCAACCGTAGAAGTGGAAGTACTAACCTCCGACGGGGCCATCGGCCGCGCCGCCGTACCCTCCGGCGCAAGTACCGGTAAGTACGAAGCCGTAGAACTCCGCGACGGAGACAAAGACGTATACGTCGGCAAAGGGGTACTCAAAGCCGTAGCCAACGTAGAAGAAAAAATCGCCGACGAACTCCTCGGCGTAGACGTAACCGACCAGCGCTACATCGACGAAATGATGATCGACCTGGACGGCACGCCCAACAAAAGCAAGCTCGGTGCCAACGCCATCCTCGGTGTATCCCTGGCCTGCGCCAAGGCCGCTGCCCTGGAGCAGAACATGCCCCTCTTCCGTTACGTAGGCGGCACGAACGCCCACACGATGCCCGTACCGATGATGAACATCCTGAACGGGGGCTCGCACGCCGACAACAGCATCGACTTCCAGGAATTCATGATCATCCCCCTCGGAGCAGACACGTTCTCCGAGTCTCTGCGCATGGGCGTAGAAACCTTCCACGCCCTCAAAAAGGTGCTGAAGAGCAAAGGCTACTCCACTAACGTCGGTGATGAAGGTGGCTTCGCCCCCAACATCAAATCTAACGACGAGGCCATCGAGATCGTCCTCGAATCCATCGAGAAAGCAGGCTACAAGCCCGGAGACGATATGATGATCGCGATGGACGCCGCCGCATCCGAGTTCTTCGACAGCAAAGAAGGCGTGTACCACTTCCACAAATCCGACGGCCGCAAGATCGAATCTGCCGCTATGGTCGACTACTGGAAGACCTGGGTAGACAAGTACCCCATCTTCTCCATCGAAGACGGCCTCGACGAGGACGACTGGAAAGGCTGGGCCGCCCTGAACGAAAGCTTCGGCGACCGCTGCCAACTCGTAGGCGACGACCTCTTCGTAACCAACACCGAGCGCCTGAGCCGGGGTATTCAGGAAGGTAGCGCCAACTCCATCCTCGTGAAGGTGAACCAGATTGGCTCCCTGACCGAAACGATCAACACCGTAACCATGGCCCACCGTGCCGGTTACACCAGCGTGATGAGCCACCGCTCCGGCGAAACGGAAGACGTCACCATCGCCGACCTCGCCGTTGCCCTCAACTGTGGCCAGATCAAGACCGGCTCCGCCAGCCGCTCCGACAGAATCGCGAAGTACAACCAACTGCTCCGCATTGAGGAAGAGCTGGGCAGCACTGCCTACTTCCCCGGCCGTGATCTGCTGAAGAAGATTGGGCGGTAAACC
>CAYWMW010000148.1:0-3740 GCA_964458975.1 uncultured Lewinella sp.
TTGCAGAGCTTAAAGTCTTTCGGGCGCGAGCCGCCTAAAATCGTAGCGGACCATTAAATAACAAATTCACTGGATCTCGAAAAAACCATCTGAAGTGACCGAGTCCACTATATCTTTGCGCCATGGAACCACTACGCATAGGTATTTCAATCGGAGACGTAAACGGCGTCGGCCCCGAAGTCGTCATCAAAGCCCTCACCCGCGAGGGTATTCTGGAGGCCTTCACGCCCGTCATCTACGCATCTGCCGCCGCCCTGAGCCAGTACGAACCTGCGGATGACGCACCGGAGTTTGCCTACGAAACCGTTCCCTCCGCAGAAGACGCCGAGGAGGGTTACATCAACCTGGTAGAGTGCTTGCCCGAAGGCATAGCCTTCACCCCCGGAGAGGCCACCGAGGCCGGCGGCCGCGCCGCCGCCGCCTCCCTGGCCCGCGCCGTCGCTGAGCTTAAAGACGGCCAGCTGGACGCCCTCGTTACCGCCCCCATCAACAAATCCGTTATGCCGACGGACATCTTCCCCTACCCCGGCCACACCGAAATGCTGACCAAGGAACTGGGCGCCGACGAAAGCCTGATGTTCCTCGTCTCCGACGACCTCCGCGTGGGCGTAGTCACCAACCACATCCCCGTCGCCGAGGTAGCCAGGGCCGTTACCCGGGAGGCCATCATCAAGAAGCTGAAGATCATGGACGAGAGCCTGCGGGCCGACTTCGGCATCAGCCGCCCCGTCATCGCCGTGCTCTCCCTCAACCCCCACGGCGGAGACCAGGGCCGCATCGGTAAGGAAGACATCGAAGTTGTCCGCCCAGCAGTAGAGACCGCCAAGAAAAAAGGCATCCTCGCCATGGGCCCCTTCCCGGCCGACGGCTTCTTCGGCTCCGGTAAGCAAAACACCTACGATGCCGTACTGGCCATGTACCACGACCAGGGCCTGATCCCCTTCAAAGCCCTCAGCTTCGGAAAGGGCGTCAACTTCACCGCTGGCCTGCCCGGCATCCGCACCAGCCCGGACCACGGCACGGCCTACGACATCGTCGGGAAAGACCAGGCCGACCCCGCCTCCTTCATCTCCGCCCTCTTCGTTGCCCGCGAAGCTTTCTACAACCGCGAACGACACACTGAAGACTCCGCCAACCCGCTCACCAGCCGGATGCACCTCGTCTATAAGCGCAAGCCGAAGGGCGGAAGCGGCAAAGGAGGTAGTAAGGGCAGAAGCTCACGCAAAGGTGGCGGTAAGCCCGCTGGCAAATCCGGCGGAGCACGTAAAGGTGGTTCTGGTAAAAAGTAAGTCAGGAAAGGGTCCAATTACCCAACTATTTCGAGATTGGCTTCTTTGAACTGGAGTGAGCTGCCTCCGGCAGCGAGACTGGCTTGAATCGCCTCCGGCGATGAATTTCTCTTTGCCGGAGGCAAATCAGTCCAGTCTCGCTGCCGGAGGCAGCTCGCTCCAAATACCCCCTTATGCGCAAGTACCGCCTTCCCGTTCTGATCGCCTTCTCGTTCTTCGCCGCAGCGGCCATCTACGGGTGTTTCAACCTGAAGTTCAGTTTTGATTTCAGTCAGTTCTTCCCCCGGGGCGACGACGACCTGGCCTTCTTCCTCGAATTTGTGGAAGAGTTTGAAGGAGACGACAACTTCCTCCTCGTTGCCCTGGACCGCGAAGAGGGCGTCTTCGACTCCACCTTCCTGAACGATGCCCACAACTTCGCCCTGGAGGCCCGAGACCTGAAGTACATCGACGCGGTTCAGTCGCTGACGACCTTTTCCTACCCACTGAAAACGCCCTTCGCCGTTACCACCATACCGGCCATCCACCGCAACGACCCCAGCCGGTACGAACAGGACAGCCTGCGGATCATGCAGGATGAGCGCTTCGTGAACACCCTCATCAACGAGCGGGGGACCTCCCTGGTCGTCCTCCTAAAAACGGAGAGCCTCATCAACCTTACGGGCGAAGGCGATGGCCCTTCCAGCGTGGACAAAAGCCGGGAGCTGATGAGCGGCGTGGACAGCCTGATGGCCACCTACGCTTTCGAAGACCACCACTACCTCGGCTCCGCTTTTTTCCAGCGGGAGATGGTGGATATGCAGATTCGGGAAGTCGCCGTTTCGGCCATCGTGTCCGGTTTCCTGGTCTTCTTCATCATGTTTTTACTCTTCCGCCGGCCGCTGGGCATCATCGTCTCGCTGGTGAGTATCGGGCTGGGGCTGCTGCTCTTCCTGGGTACACTCGGCCTGCTGGGCCGGGAGCTGAACGCCATTGCCGCGCTCTACCCCGTGCTGATGATCATCGTCGGCACTTCGGACGTGATCCACATCATGTCTAAATACATTGATGAGCTGCGGGCGGGCAAAGACAAGGAGACCGCCATCCGCATCACGATCAAAGAGATTGGCATGGCGACCCTGCTTACTTCTATGACTACGGCCGTCGGCTTTGCGACCCTGCTCACCAGCCGCATCAACCCGATTCGGGACTTCGGCATCAACGCGGCCCTGGGGGTGATGGTCGCCTTCGTCACGGTCATCTTTTTCACCACCGCTTTGCTCTCTTACCTCAGCGTAGACCAGATCGTGAAGATTGGCCGCCAGCAGGCATTTTGGGACCGGCTCCTCCTCCGGGGCTACAAATTCACCCGTCTGAGCCCGGGCAAGATCAAGATCGGAGCAGCCATTACGGCGGTACTCTGTGCGATCGGCATCAGCATGGTGACCACCAATAACCGCATCACCTCAGCCCTGCCACGGGGCAAAAAGATCACCACTGATTTCCTCTTCTTCGAAAAAGAGTTGGCGGGCTTCCGCCCCTTCGAGATGGCCGTTACGGCCAAAGACACCAGCAAGATCACTGACTTCAGCGTGATGCAGGAGATCGGGAAGATCGAGGACTACGTGAAGCAGTTCGATGCCGTGCGGAGCACGGCCAGCATCACGGCCGTCTACCGCAGCATCAACCAGATGTTCAACAACAACCGGCCGGATGCCTACGTCTTACCGGAAGACGAACGCACCTACGCTAAATACCAGCGCCTGGCCCGGCAGGTCCCCTCCGCCAACCTCAACATCCTGATGAGTAAGGACGAGAAAAAGGCCCGCATCACCAGCCGCCTCAACGACCTCGGAGCGGACAGTACCCAGGCCTTCCTGGCCCGGACCGATGCCTGGGTCAACGCCAATATCGATACCTCCCTGGTGGAAATTCGCAGTACCGGAACGGGCGTCATCATCGATAAAAACTCCGAGTACATCCGGGAGAACCTACTGCAAGGGTTAGGCCTGGCGATCCTGATTGTCTGCGTGCTGATGGGCCTACTGTTCAAGAGTTGGAAGATGCTTATTGTGAGCCTCGTACCCAACGTTTTGCCGCTGCTGTTCGCCGGTGCGGTGCTCGGTTTCACGGGCATCGAGCTGGAAGCCGGGGTCAGCATCGTATTCGCCATCATCTTCGGCATTGCGGTGGACGACACGATCCACTTCCTGGCCAAATACCGGCTGGCGCGGGGCAAAGGGCTTAACGTGGAAGACTCCATCAGCCTCACCTTCCGGGAGGCGGGCAAGGCCATCGTGCTTACCTCCATCGTCCTGTTTTTCGGCTTCCTCGTTATGCTGTTCAGCATTCATCCGCCGAGCGTCACGATCGGACTGCTCATCAGTCTTACGCTGGCCAGTGCGGTGCTTTCTGATTTAATGCTGATTCCGCTGATGTTGCGGTGGTTGGATGGGGATTAGGTTTGTGGTT
>CAYWMW010000148.1:3840-10722 GCA_964458975.1 uncultured Lewinella sp.
CTCAGGTATTATTGTGAATAGTTCACCAATCTCAATTTCCAGATAGAGACATAGCTTTTCTACATCAATCAATGAAACACGCATCATATCTTCTTTGTACAGTAAGGTGATCGTGCTTCGGTTAATTCCAGTAGCCCTAGCAACTTGAGACACTTTCAATTTTTTTTCGCCTAAAATTCTAGAGAGGTGACATTTTATCATAAATGTTATTCTGTATAACATTTTGCTACACAGAAAGAATGCACTATCTTTGAGTGATAACAATTTGTTGTAAATTAGCGCTATGGGTCTACTAAAGTTCAAATCTAAGGAAATTGCTTCCAAACAAAAACTTCGAGGAGGTTATTATACGCCGGTAGCACTAGCTGAATTTATTTCTCAATGGATTTTGACATCCAAGGTAGCATCAATACTGGAACCTAGCTTCGGAGATGGTAATTTTCTTGAACCCGTTCTACGCCAAGTACAGAAGCTCAAAAGAAGAGACGTAAAGATAACCGCCGTTGAAATAGATACCGATGAGTTTATCAAAGGTGTTAACAGAGTACAAAACTTGGAAATTGGTGATGATGTAGTGGATTTCGTCAATAACGATTTCTTTCGTTCTTACGAGAACTATAAAGAAGAATCTTTTGACGCAGTTATTGGAAACCCACCGTACATCAGATTTCAGCATTTTGATAAAGAGTCGAGAGAAATCGCTTTTGACCATTTAAAGCGAAACAACTACAAGCCCAGTAAGCTAGCTAACGCTTGGTCCGCATTTACGCAGTTAGCGATTGCGTCCCTGAAACCAGGTGGTAAGCTCGGCTTTGTTATACCCGCTGAATTGCTTCAAGTTAAGTATGCTGGTAGTCTAAGAGAAAGAATTCTTCAATCCTTTGCTAAAACGACAATCATTTCTTTTAAGGAAATTGTCTTTCCTGGAATACTTCAGGAAGTTATTATACTCCTCTGTGAAGGCAAGTCCTCCAAACTTGTTGACGGTCCACAGATAAGACTTATAGAACTGGAAAACGGTTCATCCTTATCAGAACTTAAGCTTGCAGAGTACTCTTTTCACCCTGTTACTGATTCCATAAAGGACGGGCACAAGTGGACGAGCCTTTTTGTAGACGATCAACGGCTTAAACAACTTTGGGATGCGGGGAAAAATGTTTCGGCACCTCCCTTGGGAGCTTTTGCTAAGGTTAATGTTGGGATTGTAACTGGCCGGAACAAGTTTTTTGTCTTACCGAAGAGCTTTGTTGAAGCTCAAGACCTTTATGAATTTGTCACACCACTAGTTGGTAAAACTTCGGCTTTCAAGAAAACCAGCTTTACTTATTCAGATTTTGAAAAATATGCGGATGAATTTCCTTGCTATCTTCTTGACTTGGACGGTATTTCGGAAACCGACTTCAATAAAAATCTAAAAAAATACATAGAACTTGGCGAGGACGAAGAGGTGCACAAAGGCTACAAATGTAGAATTCGTAAAAAGTGGTTTGTTGTACCATCTGTCCATAAATCGGATGGCTTTCTCTTCAGGCAGGTCTACAAATACCCCTTACTGGTTGACAATTCAGCAAACGCTACTTGTACTGATACTATTCATCGAGTCATTCTTCGCGACACCTCTACGCTTAGTATACAACAATTATCGACTGCTTTTGTAAATTCACTCACCTTTGCGTTTAGCGAGTTAATTGGTAGGAGCTATGGAGGAGGCGTCCTTGAATTAGAGCCTAGAGAAGCATTAATGTTGCCTGTCCCTATTGAGAATATATCACAGGTTGACCCCCGCATACTAAACAATTATCTCGAGAATCAAGAAATAGAGAAAGCCTTAAACTATTCTGATAACATCCTGCTTAAACAAGGAATCGGGCTCAGCGATGCTCAAGTTCAGCAAATCAGAAGCGTCTGGCACGACCTAAGAGACAGACGCTTGAACAGAAGTTAAACATTATGTGGCGGTAGGCCTTTGTACCTGTCTCTATAAATACTTGATACCGTTTCAGACATAGACTCATAACGCAGGCTAGAACCTACAGGCGGCTTATCGTCTAATATTTTTCCCGTAGAAGGGTCCCAGGTTATGAAAGAAATACATTCCGCTAGGTGAGGTAAGTCAATTACACTTCTCCTAGTACTCAGTCTTTCTAGGGTTAAAATTAGATCATGCTCTTGTTTTTGTGCCAGAGCAGGAGCCGGTAATAAAACAATGAAAACGACGATAGCGTAAGGAAATCGGGTATGTACCGTAGTCGCTTCCGTCCCTAAATCATTAATCATGTTTTGCCAGTTCTTTTTAATACTATCAGCGTCGTTCAGCGTCTTACTATCAAAAACAACTCGTGGCCCATCTGGACGATATGCAGCATCGAAGTTTTGAGGCCGAACACCACCAACTACTTGAACAGGGCCTACTTCAACGATGTCGTCTTCTTCCGGAGAAAGACCTGTAGATTTTACTAGTCTTATTGGGCTATTACCTAAAAACGAAGCCAACGCGCTTCCAAACGCTTTGTCCACAAAAGATGCGAAATGCATTGATTGCTGGCGGCTAAAAGCATTAGGAGACTTTACTCTTATGTTATCAGGGTCTATATCGTTTGTGGAACCTAACCATTGCTGCCCCCACCATTTCAATTCTTTTTGAGAAATAGATAACTGCGGCATCTTTCCTAACTCAGCCATAAGTTTTTTTTGTAAATGTAAGTAAAACAGCAACACTAAATATTGGTAAATCACCAAGTTCCCCCCCCCCCGCAGCAACTCGACCTAGAAGGTCTCGACCGGAGCAGAAACCTCCCCCGGCACCCGCGCCCGCGCCCACTAATTCCTAGCTCCTAATTTCTAGTTCCTAGCCCTCTAACTACTCCGGTTTCTTCTTATCCGCCACCACGATGTACTGGTACTCCAGGGTATGATCGTCGCTGGAGACTTCATGGAAGCCCGCCGCTTTCAGTAAATCCTGTAGTTCACCGATGGCGAGGCGGTCTGCTTTGGCGGGGCCGATGGGGGTGGTTTTCTTCTTCCAGTCCACGATCACGATGCGGCCGTCGGAGCGGAGGGCGGGGTAGAGTTTTTTGAGGTATTCGACCTTATTTTGGATGAGCATGAAGGTGTTCACGATCAGTACGATGTCAACTTCGCTTTTGTCCAGCATAGGGTCGTTGGGCTTGGCCAGGCGGGGTTCGAGGCGGGGGCGAAACTCCTTCGGGAGGCTAAAATCACGTAGCGTATCGAGGTAATTGATGTACTTCTGGTCGATCTCGATGGCGATGACACGGTCGGCGATCGGGGCGAGTTTTTCGGCAAAGAAGCCTTCGCCCGCGCCGATGTCGGCAATCACCCGCTCGCGGATGTCGCCCATAGCGTCCATTACGGCGCCGGGGTTTTGCCAAATCATGCGGGAACGTGCGTCGGCCTCCTTGTCTACTTCAACATAAATGGATTCATCAACGGCGGGTGCCGGCTTGTCTTCGCAAGCAACGAACAACAATAGGAGCGGGGCGAAGAGGTAGCAATAGCGCATCACGTTAGGGTTTGATCTTAATCCGAAGGCCGAAGATAGGGTAATCTGTTTCGGTCGTCCTTATAATGGTGTACGCCCTTTCAAAGTTTCGCCCGGCAGAGCTCTACCATCAGCGTGTGCATCTTCCTGCGCACGTCCTTGCTTTCGATGGTGAAGTTATTGACCATGATGGCGAAGGCGAGCTGCTGACCATCCGCCCGGTCCGCGTAGCCAGCGTAGGCGCGGGCGGCACCGAGGGAGCCACTCTTGGCCCGCAAGCGCCCCTCTGCGGCCGTCCCCTTCAGAAATCCCCGCATACTCCCGCTGCGGCCCGCCAGCGGGATGCTCTGCCGCCAGCGCGTTTCTCCCCGTTGGTGCCGCAGGAAAGCCGTCATGAATTCGGCGGAGAAAAAGTTTCGCGTAGCCAGGCCCGAGCCATCTTCTAACTTTATGGCTTCGGTCGGTAAGCCCGCTGCCTTGAGCCAGTCTTTTACCGCTTCGGTTGCGGACAGCTCGTGCAGCGCTTCACCCCTGGCTTTGTTTGTTTCCCGGAGGAGTGCCTCGGCGTAGAGGTTGTTGCTGCGGAGGTTAGTGCGGTCTACCAGCCCGCTCAGTGGTGGAGACTGGTAGGTATCGATTACCTTACCCTGCGCGAGTTGCCCGTCGCCAACGGAGCGGTCGCTTTCGGCGGGCAGGCTGACGGGGATGCCCGCCGCTTCCAGCTCCCGACAAAGGAGTTGCGCGGTGAATAAAGCGGGGTCCGGAATTGCGCCCTTTATCGTGAAGCGGCCAGTACCGACGGGGATGGTGCCCCGGATGAAGTTGTCGTAGCCGAAGGGCGCACCGTAGATGTAGGCCTGGTCTCCGCTGCCGCGTGGTCCGCTCCTGAGTTCGTTGGTCAGCTTCAGCCCCGGCACCTCCGGCCGGGTGCGTTGGACGGGCGGTATGTCCCCTACCCTGCTCCGCTGCAAAAAGTCGAGGAAATAGAAGTTTTCGTGGACGTTGAGCCCGTAAGCTCCCGAGCCGTAGTAGTTACCGATGTCGCTCCAGGGCCAGCCTCCGGAGGCACCGTTGGTTCCAAAGTAGCTGCCGTCACCAATGACGCGGCCGTTAACTTTGCGAATACCCGCCTTGAAGATGGCTACGCGCCACCGATCCAGTAGCTTATTCTTGCCCGGTACGCCCTCCATATACGGGCTGCCCAGGCTCGGGTCTCCACCACCAATGATGTAGATATTTCCGTTGAGCACGCCCTTGTCTATTTGCCCGGCAATCATGAGTTTCGTGGTGAAGCGGTGGTCTTCGCCCAGTACGTCCATCGCCACCGCCGTAGTCAGTAGCTTCTGGGTGGAGGCGGGGATGCACGCCGTCTGGTGCTGGTGGCCACCGACCATGCGGCCGCTTTCCGTGTCGATTACGCTGATGGAGATGACTGAACCCGCCAGGTCGGGGTCTTGGGTGAAGTTGCGGATGTGGTCCTGAAGGGTGGTCTGGGCGGTTAGGGTGAAGCTGATGAGCAGTAGGGCCATAGCGTTCATAAACCCTCTCCCCCAGCCCCTCCCCAAGTCGCCTCCGGCTGGGGAGGGGAGCAAAGACCGCTGCGGCTCCGCCTTCGCTAAATGGTCAGTAACTATTATTTTTCTCATTTATTGATAAGGTTTGTCAGTGCTATTCACTTAGGGACGGAAATAAAATGCTACAGTTGAAACCGCAAGGTACTGAACCCGATCCCAACATCATACCTTTACCACCTATGCTGCTCCCGCTGGCCATTACCGTTTTACTAACTACCCTTCTCTGCGAAACAGCTGCCCGCAAGCAGTGGCTTCCGTACTGGATTACTCGGAAGGTGCTGCACTTCATCGCGGTAGGTGCCTGTGCGGTGGCGGTGATGGAGATTGAGCGGGGCTTGCTGATCAAAATAGTGGCTGCTGCGGAGGTCGTGCTCGTTGGTCTCATCTACGCTAATCAGCTACTGCGCGAAGAATCCGGGCGGAGAGCCTGGGGGATTGTCTGGTTTCCGCTGGCTTTTCTAACCCTCCTGATTGGGGTTCGGGATGCGCAGGTTATTGCCTTTTCGATGCTCGTACTCGCGGTTTGCGACCCTGCGGCTACGGTGGCCGGAAAGCTGCTGGCCAAAGACAACTACCAGCTTACCGGCGATCCCAAATCGCTGTTCGGCAACGCTGCCTTCTTTGCCGCTTTCCTGCTACTTGTCTGGCTGCACCTCCCCTTCGGCTTATGGCTAGGCTGGGGGAATTTGCTCGCCCTCGGGCTGATCCTTACCGCAGCGGAGGCCCTCGGCTCGCGGGGGCTGGACAACCTGGTCGTCCCCCTGCTAACAGCTTGGTTCCTGACGCCGCTGCGGGAAGCGCACGTGGAAGCCAACCATCTTTTATACCTCGTTATCGCTGCGGCCCCTTTTTGCTGGTGGATGGTTCGGCGCGAGAGCCTTACGGCGGGTGGTGCGCTTACGGCGGCGTTGCTCGGCATTGTGGTGGTGATCGGTAGCGGTAGTGCGAAGTGGTTGCTTCCACTCTTCCTCTTTCTGCTGAGCAGCAGCCTGATCGGTAAACTCTTCCCGGTTAAAACCGCCGCGGGAGACGCGAAGCAGAAGCTGGCGCGGGATGCTACGCAAGTGCTGGCGAACGGGGCGGTGTATGGACTCGTAGCCAGTTCGATATGGAAACTGGAAGGGCTTGGACATTTTAATTGCTTTGACCCTGACAACACACCTTTGCTCCTGCTAGCGGCCATGGCCATCGCCACTGCCGATACCTGGTCCTCAGAAATCGGGCAATACTTTAAGGGACCGACCTATGATTTGGTGAAGTGGCGCAAGGTTTCACCGGGGCTTAGTGGCGGGGTAAGCCTGCCGGGCACGCTGGCGGGCTTGGGCGGATCGGCCTTTATTGTGGCAACCTGTTTTTGGCTACTGCCCTACCCGAATGTCGGTTCCGCTTTCCTCATCATCATTGGTGGATTTCTGGGGATGTTGCTCGACAGTGTTTTGGGTTCGCTCTTTCAGGCTAAGTACCGGGATGTAGCCACCGGTGCGTTGAGCGATGCCTCCGGAGAAGGCAAAGTTTTGGCCGGAGGCTCTGGCTGGATGACTAATGATCTGATTAACTTCCTGGCTATTCTGGTGGGGGTTAAGTTGGTGGAGTATTTGCACTATTTCTTTTAACGGGCTAGTGGGTGAGTTCATAATTATCTGGTCGTTTAGTCCGCCGGATTTTCGTGCCGTGGCAAGGCGCTGAAACCGGAGTCTAGCCGTAGCTAAATGAGGATTTCAGCAACGAAGTCACGGTGCTAAAAGACAAGTAATAACGGCCAAGTAATTATGAACTCACCCACTAGGGGCTTCTATCCCGAGGCAG
>CAYWMW010000149.1:0-1111 GCA_964458975.1 uncultured Lewinella sp.
GATACAAGGCTGCGTTCAGATTCCTTATTTGATTAAAAAAAAGTCCCCTGCCAGCGTTGCTGGCAGGGGACTTTTTTTTAATCAAATAAGGAATCTGAACGGTTTCGCTTAGAAGCCGTACGTCAGGCCAAGAGCAGTGTAGCTCTGCAGCCCCGGAGGGTACTCGAAACCAGCCTGGCGGATGCCGACGGTGAAACCGAGGCCGACACCTTTCCAGAGATCAGCGATGTTGAAGGAGTTGATCCAGGTGTAGGCAAACAGGCCTTCTTCGCTGGTTTGTAGCACGTTTGCTTCGTCCAGGAAGGAAATCTCAGTCTTCTCGTTGCTGTAAGGTAAAAAGACACCGAGGTTAGAAGACCACGCCACGCCGCCGGGGAGCTCAAGTGCGTAGGTGGCCTTTATCTTGGCACCCAGCGCAGACTGGCTCTCTACGCCCTCAACACCGGAGAATGCGAAGTTGTAGGTTAGCGGGTGAGCAACTACTACCAGGTTGGGGATGCTGGAAGGGGTCCAGGTTGCTCCAATACCTACGTCTACTGTACCTGGGTTAAGGAAGTTGAACACAGAAGTGTTCAGGTCCGCCAGTGCAGTAGCTGCGATGTCTTTACTTAGGCGTAGGCCGTAAAGGGAGGAAACGATCAGTACGTCACCATTACGGTTTTCGAGGAAGCCTCCACCGTCTACGTTGTCCTTAGTATCATTGTCGAGCCCTTGCCAGCTAATGTTGGTGTTCAGGGTATTACGCCAAAAAGTTTTCTCTTTGATGTTGTTGGCGTAGCCGTTGATGCCAATGTTAAGCGTAGAGGAAGAGCTGTTGCGGTTAGCGTTGGCCTGCCAGTTGTTGGAGGAGCCGAAGTTCAGGCCAAGTAGTCCACTGATTCCGGTTTGCCAACCTGAGAGGAGTTCAATTTGCTTGCTAAGGTCCGTGAGTTCGCCGTTAAAAGCATCCGCTTCTGCCTGCTTTGCGCCCTGGGCTTCCATTAGTTGGGTCTTCTTGGCCTTTAGTTCTTCAATGGTCTGGGCCTGAAGAGCTCCCGCGCTCAGCACGAGAAGCAGGATAAATGAGAATACATTCTTCATGTAAAAATGTGTTAGTTGATAAAATAGTCTG
>CAYWMW010000149.1:1211-10713 GCA_964458975.1 uncultured Lewinella sp.
GCAATCAGGATAATGTTCAGTAGGATGAAATAGAAAATTACGTTAGCGATAAGGTTTCCGGAGCTAATGCCTAAAGACGTGCAGGTCCCCCTAATAAGTTTTTTGATAGCGTCGGCAATGAAAAGGCCAATGACTAATATCAGGAATGCGGTAACACCGTTAGGAATATAGTCTATCAGGTCTTTAAGGAGGTCCGAGATGATTTTTAACCCCATCGCTTCCACGGCGGCCATGGCAAAAATAATGACGACGAAGTAGTAGGTCGTTGATGAGATAATGGAACTCGGAACAAGGTTAACCTTAGAGTCCTCGAACATCTCAATGCTCATCAGCCGGTCGGCTAGTTTGTCCACTCCAATAGTGCCAAGAGCTCGTCTAATAAGCCTTCGAACCAACTTAGCGAGTAGAATTCCGACCACTAGAATGAGTATTCCCTTGATAAGAGCGGGGATCACGTCAAACATCTGGAGCACCTGGTCGTACAGGGCGTCAACAATACTCTTGCTTTGGTTTGGTGGTAACTGCATGGGTTCTTTTAACGAATGACATCATCTCCTTCGGGCGTTCCTGGGATAAGGCTAGGAGAGCCATCCTCCTCATCAATCGTGAGGTAAGTATCCTCGGGATCAATGACGCTGCCGCCTGCGAGAACGGTCAAAGTGTCAGAAAATATGGGTACAAAATGTTCTAATACGTCGCTGATGAGGTATATTGTTTTTAACCGAGACTCTACATTCGTGCGGATGTCTTTCTCGTACTCTTGTACGAAAAACTCTTTGTCCTCTTCCTGTAGTTGTAAAAAGCTGTTCATCAGTCGTGTTTGGTGTTGGCAAAAAGCTCTTGGTGTTTTCGCTTTGCTTTCTCTTTAGCTCGTTTAAGTTGCATCTTTATCGCCGACTCGTTTTTGCCGTACATTTTGGCGATCTCTCGTATTTTAACTCCGTCTTTATATTTTAAGAGTAAAAGGCTGCGGTCTGTTTCACTAATACTCCGTAAAACACGCCTCAGTTCGTTTACTTTCATGCTGGTCAGTGCCGCATCCGGCACTTCTTCTGCTTCAAGGTCGGGTGGGTTCTCGACCTCTTCGGCAAAAAGGTCCCGGCTTCGTTTTTCTTTGCGGATCAGGTCAATACAATAATTGTAGGTGACCGAGTAGACCCAGGTAGAAAATTTGGACTGGCCCTGAAATTTACCAAGGCTAAGGAAAATCTTAGTAAATATCTCTTGTGTAGCATCCTTTGCGGAAGCTTCTTTTTTCAACATCGTGAGCGCTTTGCCATAAATCTTAGAGGCATAGCGATCATGCAATAAGCGAAAACAAGTAGCGTTTCGGCGCTCCCGGTAAGCAATGATTATGGCCAGGTCCTCCATTTCTGGTTGACACACTCCGTGGCTCTTGACACGAGACATTTAATTTAAATTTCAACGGATTAGCAATCGATATACGAGCTGGTAATCGTTATGGAGACGTTAAAGGATAAGTTTGGTCACGCAATATAGAGACGAAACTTTGAGTGTACTAACATTAGGAGGCCAGTAGGCCGGTATTGGTGTCCTAACTGGCTGGAATAGAGGATGAAATGTAGAAAAATAATATTTACTCTACGGTCCGTTCCATCCGGGCTGTTGCAGAAACGTTAAAAAAGCCGAGAATGGGCTCCTGGCTTTCCACGTTGAAGATATTGCCGGGGGCGTTGGCAACGGGGAGGTCGAAAAGGCCGCTTCCCCCGTTGTTGATCTGCTCTGCAACGATGCGCAGGAACAGGTAAGCTTCGTCGGAGAGCGAAATAACCTCGACGGCCAGATGGTCCCCCTGCTCCAAAGGAACGATCCCTCCGTCGTCGTCCTGTTTATTGATGCTGAAGCGAATGGGGAAGATGAAGGTGATGCCATCCGTCTCGGTGCCGGGGCTAAAAGTTGCGTCGTACGCCAGGTTGAATTCTCCCGGGTTGAGCAGCAGCGTATCGTTGAAAGTTGTCCGTATGAGATAGGAGTCTCCGGTCCCTACCGGGTCCCGGGCAAACAACTGTGCGTAAAGGCCTTCCTCCAGGCCCAGGGCTTCTTCCTCGAACTGAAAGCTTATCGAGTCAATGGTCGCCGTCCGGTTCATGGTGGAAATCGAAGCGTATTGCTCTTCCCCCCGCTGGATGCCGAGGCCGAACTCTGTCCCGATTTCGCCCAGGGTCTGGCCAGCAGTTGCGGGCTCCCAGACGTAGCGGCCTTCGCCTTGATGGTCGAAAATGAAGCAGTTGGCGGTCGGTTGTTGATCTACCGTCTGGCAGACAACGACCTGAGCATCCGTAATCGGCGTTGGCAGCCGGTTGTCGTAGAAGTCCTGGGTCTCCGTCAGCAGTATGGTCTGCGGTTCGGAGGCGTTGTTGAGCCAGGCTTCCACCACCAGCTCAGGCTCCTGAAAGCGAGATTCCAGCGTGACGGGGTCTTCGCAGGAGAAAAGGGCGAAGGCAATAAAGGAAGTAAGAAGGAAAAGACGAAGTGATGACTTGATCATGATTTTATTTTTTGGGGGGGAGGTTTTAAGCGCTTTTGCGTGCGTAAATGAGGTTGACGAAGCCGCTGGAAAAAGCCTCTGCGGACTTTAACTCCAGATGTGTCTCGGGGGTGTCTTCAGGGAATAGAGGAATGCCACGGCCGAGTACCCGGGGAATGACGGTGAGGGTTAGCTCGTCCACGAGGTCTGTGGAAAGGAAGGCGGAGATGATTTTTCCGCCGCCCACTACCCAAACGTTTCCTGCGGACACCTTGGTTATCTCCCGAACTGTGGCCGTGTCAATACCGTGTAAAAGTGCCGTTTTCGGCGTCGGCGTAGCGAGCTTTTCATCGGAGGTGACAACGTAAGTCCGGGCGTTGGCGTACGGCCAGGGAACGCCAAACCCCAGGATGTCTTCGTAGGTCTTGCGGCCCATAATTACGGTGCCAACCCCGGCGTAGAACGCGCCGTAGCCGTAGTCCTGGCCGTCCGGGTTGGGGTATTCTTCCAGCCAGGAGACGTCGCCGTTTGGGCGGGCGATTTTCCCGTCCAAAGAGGCAGCGATGAAGAGTTGTACCTTGCTCATGTCAAACGGTTCTTTGCACCTGCGGCCGCGCCCAAATCAGCCATTGGTGGATACGGGCGCGGCCGCAGGTGCAGGGAAAGGTTTATTTAAACTTGAAGTTGTAACTGATGCTGGGGATGATGCTGCCCACCACGCTAAGCTGGTTGGCCTCGGTCATGATGGGTTGCCCGAGTACCACCCGCCCCTCACTCTGCGTTCCGGAAACGGTGAAGGCGTTGCGGCGGCCGTATAGGTTATAGACGCCAAATACCCACTGCCCCTGCCAGCGGCGGTCTGCTTTTTCCTTTTTTGGATCAAGCGTAACCGATACGTCTAACCGGTGATAATCAGGGATGCGGAAGTTGTTGCGCCCCCCCTGCTCGTTGTGCGGAATAAAGTAGCCCAACTGGTAGTAGCCCGCGCTGGCCAGCGTAACCGGTGTACCCGTATTGTACACGAAGGTCGCACTCAGCGTTGCCCGCTCGGAGAGGTCGTAGAAACCGGTGATGTTGAAGTTGTGGGTCTGATCGAAGCGATTGTCGTAGTACTCGTTGTTGTTCACGCCGGGGGTGAGGCGCTCACTCTTCGCCAGGGTATAGCTGATCCAGCCGTTGAAGCGGCCCTTTACTTTCTTGAGTTGAAACTCGGTACCGTAGGCCCGGCCTTCTCCCGCCAGGGTTTGGCCTTCTACAAACTCGTTAAGGACCAGGTCGGCTCCGTCAACGTAGTCAACGAGGTTCTGGAAGTCCTTATAATAGAGCTCCAGGCTTGCTTCGTAGGTATTGTTCTTGAAGTTGCGGAAGTAACCGACGGCCAGCTGATCGGCCAGGGAGGGGTCGATGTTGTTGGTACTCGGCGTCCAGATGTCTAGCGGGATGGAAGCGGTGGTGTTGCTGAGCAGGTGGATGTACTGCGCCGTGCGTTGGTAACTGGCTTTGAGCGAGCTGGCCGGGGTGAGTTGGTACTGTACCGCTGCCCGGGGCTCGAAGTTGAACCAATCTTTGATCGTTTCGCCCCGCTCCGTCTGGCGTACGTCGGTGAGGGGGCGGGCAAAGCCTTCGCGCGGCGCTTCGCCGAATTCGTAGACCGGGCGGCCACCGAGGTAGGCGAAGTGGCTGAGGCGAACGCCGTAGTTCAGCTTCAGTTTATTTTTTAGCAGGTTGAGTTCGTTTTCGATAAAAACGGCGCTCTCAATCGCCCACTGGTTGTTGATGCTGATGTCGATCTCGGTACCATCGCTGACCGCCACCGCATTGGCGGGCTCAAAACGGTAGTAAATGCCCTGACCGCCGAAGCGGATCACGTTGTCCGGGCTGAGGAAGTAACTAAACTCGGGCTTGGCGCTGAAGTTGACGATGCTCGCATCCCAGTCAAAAGCGTCCTCTTCGGGGTCGTCGCCGAAGTTGATCGCGTAGTCGTAGTCGGAGTAGTAGAGCGTCAGGTTGCTGAACAGCTGGTCGTTGAAGAGGTGGTTCCAGCGCAGGGTGCCGGTGGTGTTGCCCCAGCTGAAGCCCGCCTGGTCTCCCGGAGCGAAGACATCGCGCCCGAGGTAACCGGACAGGAAAACCTGGTCTTTGTCGGAAAACTTATAGTTCGTCTTCAGCGTCAGGTCGTAGAAGTTGAGCTTGGTGCCGGCGAGGTTGTCGCCCAGGAACGGAGCGGCCAGCACATCGATGTAAGACCGCCGCCCTGCGAGCAGGAAAGAAGATTTGTCCTTTATAATCGGAGCCTCCACACTCAGTCGGCTGAAGATGGTACCGATGCCACCCTGCACTTCGAGTTGTTTGTTGTTGCCCTCCCGCATCCGCACGTCGAGGATGGAGCTGAGCCGGCCACCGTAGCGGGCCGGGATGCCACCTTTGTAGAGCTTGACCCCCTTCACCGCGTCCGGGTTAAAAACAGAGAAAAAACCGAACAGGTGGCTGGAGTTGAAGACCGGAGCCTCATCCAGGATCACCAAATTCTGATCGATGGAACCTCCGCGGACGTTGAAGCCCGCCGCACCTTCACCCACCGAGGTAACCCCCGGCAAGAGTTGGATGCTCCGCAGTACGTCTACCTCACCGAGCAGGGCCGGTAGCCGCTCTATGGTTGACATCTGGAGGTTCTCGACCGACATCTGTACCGCGCTGACGTTATTGTCTTCTTCTTTGGCCGTAACGACGACCTCGGCCAGGGCCGTGCCGGATTCGCCCATCTCGAAATCTTCGGTGGCGTTCCCGATCAACTCAACGTCTCGCCGAACGTCCTCATAGCCGAGGTAAGTAGCTACGAGGGTGTAGTTGCCGGGGTCAACGGTGAGGGAGTAGAAGCCGTACTCGTTCGTAGTGGTGCCTTTGGAGGTGCCGCTGAGGAGTACGGTAGCGCCAATCAGGGTTTCACCGTTGCCCGCGTCGCGAACGTAGCCCTTCACGGTCACCCGGTCCTGGGCGGTGGCGGAAGTGACCAGGGCAAAGAGCAGCACGGCCAGGGTGTAAAATCGTTTCATTCGGTTGGTTTTGCTAGTGAGGGCTGATGTTCTAAACCATTAGGTTGGAAGCCTCAGCGTATAAAGACATTGCGAACACCCAATTGGATGGTAGGGAATATGTTAAATGCTGGTATTTGGACTAAGTTTTGGGTGGAACTCGCTCGTCGGCCGAGCCTTGCGTAGCTTGGCTCGTCCGTTGAGCGAGGTCCATTTTGGCCCATTCAGTTTAGAGCACTTTTTCGAAGCATTTTTTTGATTCAACAAACTCCTGAGAAGCTATGCACTAGAGCGTTCTGGGGATGAAACAAATCAACCGAAACTGCTCGGCCGACGAGCCAAGCTACGCAAGGCTCGGCAGACGAGCGGTTTATCCCCCTCAAACCGGCACCGCCGCCCCGGTCTCCTGCCGCAGCATCTCCACCACGGCGTTGATCCAGCGCGGATCTCCGTTCAGGGAGGGGACGAGCTGGATGTGCTCGCCGCCCCATTCTTCGAACTCTTCCTGGTACTCCAGTCCGATTTCGATGGTGGTCTCCAGGCAGTCGGCCACGAAGGCGGGGCTGAAGCAGAGGAGTTTTTTGGCGCCTTTGTTTTTGGCGAGGTCTTCCAGCACGTCGATGGTGTAGGGCTTGGCCCAGTCGTCGAAGCCGAGGCGGCTCTGGAAGGAGGTGGTGTAGCTGCCTTCTTCGAGGCCGAGCTCGGCCACGATGGCGCGGGTGGTGGCGGCGCACTGCGCCGAGTAGCAGAACTGGTTTACTTTGCTGATGGAGTTGCAGCAGCTGTTCGTCCCGTCGGCGTAGCAGTGGCAGTTGGAGGGGTCTCCCTTTTTGAGTTGGCGCTGCGGCAGGCCGTGGTAGCTGAAGATGATGTGGTCCCACTGATCCAGCGGGCCGAGGTCGCGGGCGTTGTCGGCGAAGACCTTGATGAGATCCGGGTGCTCGTAGTAGCTGTTGACGAGGTTGAGGTTGGGTATGCCCTGCTCTTTCATCAGTATCCGCATCACTTCTTCGTGTACGGAGCCGGTGGTCGCGCTGGCGTACTGCGGGAAGAGGGGGAAGATGGTGATGCTGCTCACGCCTTCGTCCATCAGTTCCTTTACGGCAGATTTGATGCTCGGGTTCTGGTAGCGCATGGCGAGGCGGACGATGAAGTCATCACCCATTTCTTTGGCGACGGCCTCGGTGAGTATTTCGCCGTAGTACTTGAGGGGGCTGCCGTTTTCGGTCCACAGTTCCTGATAGAGCTTGGTCGATCCGCCGGCCTTGAAGGGGTTCACGATGCCGGAGCGGACGGGCGCGATGATGCCGCGCACGAGCAGTTGCTGGGCGGGGTAGGGGAGGTTGTCGATCACCCGTGGGTCGGTCAGGAACTCGCCGAGGTAGCGGTTTACGGCCTTGGGGGTTGGGGCATCGGGGGTGCCGAGGTTGACCAGTAAAATCCCTTGCTTGCCGAAGTGCTTTTGTACGTGCATGTGGTAGTAACGATGTTGGGGGGGCTTGGTTTAGTCAAGTAAGGGATAAAGGGGGGAAAGGGCGAAGGGACGGGTTTCTTTTTACCCTCACATTGCACCTGCGGCCGCGCCCCAAAAAGGGTTTAGGATTATTGGGCGCAAACCAAATTGTCGCTTTTTTGGCCCCCTAGCCCCCAAAGGGGGAACAAAAAGCGACAATTTGGTTTGCGCCCGGATTATTTGGATTTGGAGGATGAGGTAGGATTAATGTCACGAATTCTGCTGAATCCATATCATCCTAAGCCCTTTGAGAGTTGCTTAAGGTCAATAAGCCCAAGCAGCACCGCGAGGAGGAGGCCCAAAATGCCGAGCAGCAGGCAGGCGATCAGCCAGGGCAGCGGCTGAAAGTGAATGAGGGCGAGGCCGCAGGATGCAAAGACGGTTGAAAAGAGCAGGGTCCGCAACCAGGCGATGTTGTGCCCGGAAAGCTTGTGCCACCGATGGGCGAGCACCGCTTGCGTAACGGCCACAAACCCCTGCGTGATGAGCGTAACGGCCGCCGCGCCCGCCGCGCCGTAGCGGGGTAAGGCCCAGAAATTTCCGCCGAGGTTGAGCAGGATGCCCAACGCATAGATTTTATTCATCCGCCCGATGAAGCCCGTCGCGCTCAACAAAGCTCCGTAGGCATAGTTGAGGCTTTGGGGGATAAAACTCAGGGCCAGGAAGAAAAGGATGTGCCCGGTGCGGGGCTCCACAAACCGGGGGTAGAGCAATTGCGTAATCTCCGGGCCGTACAAGGCCAAGGGGACGGCCGCACAGACCGAGCCCGCCAATAATAATTGTACGCTGAACTTCAGCAACGGCAGCAAACTCTCCTTGTGCTGGTGCAACCGTGCGTACATCGGGATCAGTAAGCCGGCGAGTAACCAGCTGATCATGTTCAGGGCATCGAGCAGGCGGTAGCCCGCTGCGTAGTGGTCTGCTGCGGCCGCCCCGTCCGTTAGCAACCGTTCGATCATTACGGCGTCGGTGCGGGTGTAAGCCGTGGTGAGGAAAACGGCCAGGGCAAAGGGCGCTCCGCCGCGAAGCAACAGGGCGAAGGTGGCTTTTTTGAACTTCGGTAGCTTCCGGGGCAGCCGGTCCTGAACGACGAGCACCAGCGCTACCGCCGTAAGCACCCAACTCGCCAATTGTAGGCCCGCAAACCGCAAAACGGTCAGCTCCTGCGGCGCAAACAAAACGATGCTCCCGACGGAAAGAATCATCAGGCTCTTGTCCATTATGCTGAACCACCCGTCTGTCGCGTACTTGCCTAAGCCAGATAAATTCGACCGCAGGTAAAGCACAATGCTATTGAAAAACTGAATCCCGCCCGCCAATAACAATAGGTAGATGGCTTCGCCCCGGTAGCCCAGCAGCATCCCCACCGCCAGCAGCACCACGATGAAGGCCGAACCGAGGAGCAGCTTCAACCCCACGAAGTACGGAAAGTACTTGGCCAGCAGATGCCGGTGCCCGGCCAGCACCCGACTGTTGAAAAGCTGGAGGCCAAAGTCCGCAATCACCTGAAACAATATGCCCAGGCCCAGGAGCGCAAAGTAAAGCCCGTAGTCGCCTTCCGGCAATATGTTCTGCACCATCCGCTCTACGGCGAAGAGGTAGATGCCCTTCACCGCGAGGTTCAGGGATACTTGTAGGACGGCGTTGCGGAAGAAGCTTTGAACCAAAGCGGTAAGTTTGAATGTGCGTAAAGGTAGGCTGCGTAATCTAATAGTGTTCTAGTATAATTCCTTTTCAGTTGGTTCGCAGCAACCTCTTGTGGTGTGCTTGGAATAATGAAGTTTGCTGAAGCTGGAATAGGCGCAGAGAAAAGATATAGACCAATAATATTGTGTTCTAAATGGTTACAAAGGCAACTAAGGTGATTTCAAAATTCCAGGTATCTATAATTATTATTAAGGGATGCTAAAACAGTAGCTCGTCCCAAACCTTATGTTAGTAGTGTCGTGCGCGGCTGTTGTATTATTTTTTTTTTTAATAAGTTAAATATTATATTTTACCTTGCATATACCAATGGTTTTTCCCTACTTTTACATTGCTAGCAAGTGGCAATTTTTATATTAGCAGCCACACAAAAATGCTAATTCACCTTTCAAACCAAATCATGAAATACCTATTTTCTATGGTGCTTCTTTCGATGTGTTTTACACTGTCTGCTCAGGCTTCTCTAAGTCAGAGAAATAGTGTAGAGCTATCAGAAGCTACTATTTCACCTATTCCTGCCAATGCTGTAGAACGCATGGTGTCTTCAGTTGTTATGCAAGACGGAGAGTTCCGAGGTGCATACATCGGAGAAGTTATTAAGTACGCTGACATCTCAGTGGTCAAAAGAATTTTGACCCAGCGAGTTGGAGCAAACTTCACAAATAAGGTTGACTACCAAGGTTACAAGCCACGTGGTAAGCGTGGGTGCAAAGTGAACCTAAACTGGATTTGTGCTACTCCTACTGCAGACCCACTTAATCCACC
>CAYWMW010000150.1:0-10651 GCA_964458975.1 uncultured Lewinella sp.
TTGATACACAGACCTGAAAGAGAAGCTTATCACAATCCTGGTTTTCTCTATTTCTGAAGACGCCCTCACTAATGAAAAATTTCTCAACCTTCCTATTCCTCGCTTTGCTTCTGCTGTTTTTAGCGAGCTGCGGGAGTGACCCAAAATCTATTTCCGATACTTCCGAGGTGGAAATTCCCGTCGCGGCCCCGGAAGATCCCAATGCCGATAATACCACCATCGCCGAAGCAGACACCGACGACCCCTACCTGATCTCCAACGAACATTTCCTCGGCATGGCGCCCGGTGGAAGCCTGGCGGACTTCAAAGATGGCCTGCGCGACGGTGAGCTGAAAACCGGCGAAGGCTCCTTCCCCGTCTTCTACATCGACGGCGCGGAAGGCGACGAGCTCGGCTACGTCTACTCGATGGACGGCGGAGACGGCTCCATCAATGAAATCACCATCACCTCCCCCAGGGTGGTTACCGAAAAGGGCGTTCGGGTAGGCCTTAGTTTCAACGAACTGACCCAACGCCTTGGCGAAGTGGAGGTCTTCGCCTCCGAAATTGAAAGCCGCGTCTACGCCTCTAAAGACGGTATCACCTACCGCCTGGCCACCAACGGCGTTGCCGGTAAAACCTCCGCTGAAGACATCAAAGGCGACGTGGAAGTGATGCAAATAATCCTGGGTTTCTAACGATGGGCAACGTAGTACAAATAGTTCTCGCGGCCGGAGGCGCCAGCCGCATGGGGCAGCCTAAGCAGCTCTTGGAAATTGGCGGCGAAGCTATGGTTCGCCGTACGGTGCAGGCCGCCCGGGCTACCGCGAACCGGGTAGTGGTGGTCACGGGAGCCTACGGCTCTGAAGTCTATCAGGAACTCCGGGATTTGCCCGGTCTACTCTTCGCCTACAACCCCCGCTGGGAGGAAGGCATGGGCCGCAGCATCGCGGTTGGCGTAGCGACCGCAAACATCGTCAGTACGGAAGCCTACTTCATCACCCTGGCCGATCAGCCACTGATCGAGACCCGCCACCTGGAGCGCTACATCGAGGCCTACCACAAATCTCCCGACCGCATCATCGCTACCGCCTATCCGGAAGGACCAGGAGTACCCGCCATCTTCCCCGCCCGCCTCGTGAACGACCTCCTGAAGCTGGAGGGCAGGGGAGGAGCCAAAAAACTCATCTTCAGGGAGTGGGACTTCCTGAGCCTCATTGATGCTTCGCCGATCACTTTTGATGTGGATACGCCGGAGGATTATAGTAAGGTGGTTAAGGGGTTAAAGGAATAAAGGGTTAAAGGGAAGACCCCTTTCCTCCCTTACTCTAAAGTTCCTTGCGTCTCCCGCACCGGCCCGTCCCGAAACTGTACTTCAATTTTATAGCCCGTACCGATGCCGCGTACCATTGGTAGAAACATGGTATTCATTAACTCGCCGGCCTGGTCTTTGGCGCGTTCGAAGACTTCGGATTCAATGGCATCGTTCCTGAAGGCTTCGCGGAGGGCGTTAACGCCTTCATTGATGTTGGTGCCTTCCAGCTCCCGCATCCAGCCGATGTCGAGCTTTTCTACTTTTGGTAGTACCTCGTGGCTGAGAATCCGGGGTTCTGGGAGGGTGATGGTGACTACCTTATCGCGTTCGTCGAGGTTGATGTTAAACTGCTGGTCTAGTTTGAAGCCAACTTTGAGGATAGAGATGGCGGTGATCTCTACGTCGGTTTCGGAGACGTTCATGCCCCAGATGGAGGTCTGGAGTTGTTTGTTGATGCCCTTTTTGTCTTTCACTTCAATGGTTGCGAGCTCACCGATTACGTTTTCGACCTTTTCCTGAAACATCCCCTTGCTGCGGCTGAAGTCGTCTATTTTGGCGCGCTCTTCCATTCTGGCCATCATGGGGCGTAGGGCTTCGCCGGTGGCGACGGCACAGGGGTTGTTTACATCAGCGCCCTTAGCGAGAATGTTGCCGTTGCGGGTACGGATCACTACGGCCAGGATTTTATTGACCATGAAGCAGGTGTAGTTGGAGGCGACTTCTTCGAAGACCTCGATGAGTTTTCCGCCGCCATCTTCGTACCAGGCGTCGTATTCTACGGCCGTACTGTCGTTCATCTTCATGAAATCGGTGTAGTAGAGCCTGGCGAACTCCGGGTGCTGTGCGTCGTACTCCCGAATCACGGCGTTGCGGAGGCTGTCGTTGAGGCCCATGCGGTTGCTGACGTGCTTCAGGATGTCGGTATTGATGTCGTAAACGAGGGCATCGAACTCGCGTTTGTACCGTCGGGGATTCTGCAAAATTCTTAGTGCGTCTTCAGGATCGATGCTAACCTTAAAATCGGCGGGCATATACTGCAGTTGGTACTCGGCGGGTTTGGCGAGAAAGCCGCCGCCCGGTTGGTAAGACTTATAGGCCAGGGTGCCGAGTATACCGGCAATTAGGACTACGATGGCGATTTGGGTGTAGTTGGTGCCACGGGAGCTGCCTGCTTTTGCTGCGGGGCCTTCTTCATATTGATCTGCCATGGGGTTGTTTTTAGCTTTTTCTGGAGTGAAAACCTCCGGTTTATCTTCTTAATCGTTTGTCTGATTGATTAACTCATGCAATTTAAGCACCTGAGCGGCTTCCACCACATCGTGTACCCTTAATACGGACGCACCCTGCTGAAGTGCGTACAAATGTAAAGCTGAAGTTGCACTAAGGCTATCGGCCGCAGTGATGCCCAGCGGTCTCCAGATGGAGGACTTCCGGCTAACACCGACAAAGACCGGCACGCCGAGTTGCTTAAAAACGGATAGGTTTCGGAGAATTTCGTAGTTCTGCGCTACGGATTTTCCGAAACCCCAGCCAGGGTCTACGAGGATGTCGTTGACACCTGCTTCCCTTAATTCGATCAGCCGTTCGGCGAGGAAATCAAAAATAGCGGTGATGATGTTGTCGCCGTAGCTTTCGGTGAAGGCTTGCATGTCGGCAGGCTTTCCGGGCATGTGCATCAATACGTAAGGTACGTTGAGTTGAGGTAATTCTTTAAATAAGCTGGCATCAAATTTCCCGGCAGAAATATCATTAATCATGGCTGCTCCGGCCTTTACCGCAGCCCGGGCGGTGGCGGCGTAGATGGTGTCTACACTCACGAAGCTTTCGGGGTGAGCGGCAACGATGGCTTCGATTACTGGCAAGACCCGCTCAATTTCTTCATCGCTGGTGATGAGCTTTGCTCCGGGCCTGCTGCTCATGCCACCGACATCGAGAAAGGTAGCGCCAGCTTGCAGCATTTCCCCGGCCTGATCCACCGCTTGCTGGACGGAGGAGACCCGGCTGGCGGCGTGGAAACTGTCTGGCGTAGCGTTCAGAATGCCCATGATGAGGGGCTTTTGTGCTACGAGGAGGCGTCCGTTACAGTTGAGGGTGAAGGGGTGGAAATCCATAGCGGCGAAGTTAGGCACTGGAAATTATACACACGTTGCTTGCTTCAAGTTGCCGGCGAGAGTTTGGCTTATGCAAATGTACCCGCCTGAACCCCGAATCCTTATTTATGAACACTAATTCCTAACTTCGCCCTCAACGTGTACACGGAACAAAATATTCGCGGCCTGGCCATCAATTTTCTGCGGCAGCATTACAAGCTGCGCCCGCGCTCGGGTACGAGTGGCACGCACGTGGTACACCGCCCACATTTTTATGAAGGGGTAACCATTGACGCACGGCTGGCGTACCAAAAGCCAGACCTTAGTTGGTTTACGGCTACGGTGGAGGCTTCCAGCTTAGACAGCGCGCACGAAGTGCTGTACCGGGTAAACTGGTTTCAAATTGGGGCGCACGCGCTGCTGTTCACCTTGCTGTTGCTTTCGGGGTATTTGGCGCTGGCGCAGGTGCAGGGGAAGTCGCTTTGGGAGCAGTTCGGCCGGCCGGAGGTCTACGGCTATTTGCTAGGTCTTGGTACCTTAATCTGGTTGCTAACCGGAGCGGTGCTGAGTTCATTTAAGTACTACCGCTACATCTACGCTATTGCCCAGTTTATCCGTTTTCATGCGGATGCGCAGTGGGTGGCCTACGACAAAAAGATCTTCGAGGACGTCCCCGAGCGCTATTACGAGGAGTTGCAGCGGCAGTGCCTACGCTTTGGTTTTGGCCTGATGGAGATCCAGGAGAACAGTAAAGTCCGTTGGGTCATCGAGCCCAGCCACATTGATCAGTTTCAGGGGGCTCGCTCGCAGCTGCCGGTCTGGTTGGCCGCGGGTAAGGCCGCGCCTTTGCTTGCGGGTATTAAAGACAAATTGCCCCTTCAGTTTGGTGCTAAAACGGATACCTCCGAATCGGTAGCTAAAGCCAAAGCACCAGTACCTGCCGAGGGGATGATGGATCCCCTTTCCGTTGATGCGTACCTGCCGATGCAGGAGCGTAAGGATGATTACGTAGCCACCATCGTTCCGGCAAAGAAGGGTAGGGTGCCCTGGTTTAAGCAACCCACCCGCACGTGGAAGCACCTCCGCTGGCGGGTGAGAAACGCCGTCCGGTCTTTGTACCCGCGCGAAATCAGAAGGCGACCGGGCTACTACGAATTACCCTGGAGCATCGTTACCGTATTGGTAGCAACCCTGATCGGTTTCGGCTCCCTCGTTTACCTGCAATCTGAATGGACACCGGAGCGCCGCCCGGGCCAGGAAGCAGCAGCACCCGATCTGGAACCACTCGAAACAGCTAAGTCTCCTGCGGATTCTGATGCCCGCCCCGGGGTCCGTAGTGGAGAATACGACCACGAGCTTTCTGCAAAAACAGCTTCCATTGTTCAAGATGAGACGACCGAAAAGCCGGAGGAGGCGGTGATCGTACCGGCCAGCCCTCCGGTAAATACCATTCATTATCTCCGATTTGATACCTCAGGGGTAATGGAAAGTAGCTTTGGTTGTGGGCCACTTGTGCGGGCAGGCACTTCCGGTTACATCCTGGTAGAAGGAAGTTACCCGGAGTACGAAGTTGCCCTGGAGCGGGCGACCTATCTCAACGGCGCATTCCGGCTATCCTCCGCCCTGGTACTGGCGGATTGCCTTAAAGAGGGAGCGCCAGGGTACTTATTGTACTTAGGCCCCTTACTTGATACCGAAGCGGAGGCGAACTTGGGTATTAGGCGTTTGGCCAACGGGCTTGGCCTGGAGGTGGAGGTGGTGACGGTGGAGTAGAGTACACTTTTTATCCCTTACCCTTTGCTCCCTTCATCCCTTACCTGGCACCTGCGGCCGCGCCCAAAAGAATCATCGCTCAAACAAGCCACGCAGGTTCTCGGCATCGCTGGGTTTCATGCGCCCGGCGAGGACGAGCCGCAGCTCCCGCCGCCGCAGTGCCGATTCAAAACGCTGCTCCTCCATTTCGGTGAGCGGAACGATGGAGGGGACGCGGATGGGAGAACCATTGTCTTTATTAAGCCCGACGAAAGTGAAATAAGCACTGTGCGTTCTGCGCGGGTTCTCGCCCTGCATGGTGGCGGCGGTGGCCTGTACGTACACCTCAATGCTGGTGTTGAAGGCGCGGGTAACGGTGGCCTCCAGCGTAACTACCTCTCCGTTGCGGATGGGGGAGCCGAAGGAAACATTGTCTACAGAAGCCGTGACGACGGGTTTGGCGCAGTGCTTACCGGCACAGATCGCACAAGCGATGTCCATCCAGCGGAGCATATTGCCGCCCATCAGGTTGTTCTGCGGGTTGGTATCGTTGGGCATTACCAGTTCGGACATGATGGTCCGGGAGTCTTCTACTTTCTTGGCCGGCGGGGTTTGGCTTTTGGGCACAGTTTGGTTTTTGGGGTATTAAAACGTAGTCGTTGTTGTGTGGTAAAAGCCTGAGGGGGATGAATAGTTTACCGCAGGATAACACCGGGCCGGTTCAGTACCGGTACGTTTTCCAGGCTTTCGGCGCTGATTTGGTTGGGGGAGAAAACGAAGCGCTTGTCCAGCATAATATCGTTGTGGTTGAAGCTGACCCAGTACTCGTTTTTGAGGCCAAAGAGTTCGCGCTGAATGGGCTCTACTTTGAGGTGGTCGTTGGCCCCGATGAGTTGGTGAAAGTGGCGGAGTACGGTGGTGGTTTTGTCCCGGCCTGCAATTGCGCCGTAGCCCTGGCTGGTGATGAGTACGCTTTCCATCGGGTCTTTACGGAGGTTGACAATGAAGATGTCCCACAGTTCTTCTTCGTGGCCATTTTCGCGGGGTACGGCGGCAACGAGAACGTCGGTCATTTCAGGGATGATAATATCATTTTTCATAAGGCTATAATTCAACGGTACATCCGGAGTTGAAGAGTAGTGAGTTGATCGATTCAGCACATAAAAAAGCTGATCTCCGGTTAATTCGCCGCGAAGATAAGGGTTTAAATAGTCTTGCAAAAGGGAAGAGGGGTTAAGGGAAAGTTACCAATAAGCCACTAGAACAGGCTCATCTGCGGCGGCCCTTCCCAAATCTTGGGCCCACGGGTAGCGGCGAAGCCATCGGCCTGAAGGTGGCGGGCAAACCAGGCGGAGGCATCCGGCGAGAGGAGGTTGTCGGGCTGGTGCGGGAAGAAATAGGTCTCGGGCAGGTTCCAGGCTTTTAGCTTGTCGGACCAGGCGGCGAGGCGGGTGAAGTCGGTTTCCCGCAGGCCATTGCCCACGAAGCGAATCATCGTTCTGGGGGCGGTGACGTAGTTGTGGAGTACGTCGCGCCGGCCAGCAACGTCGGTAATTACGGCGGTGACCTGGCGGGCGGCGAGGGCATCCATGAGGGCCTCGGTGGCGAAGGGGTCGGAGAACCAGCCTTCATGACGGACCTCGACGGCCAGGGGTAGCATACGGGGCCAGCGGTCTAAAAAAATATTCAGCAGCTTCAGCCGGTCTGCGCCGAAGTAGGGCGGGAGCTGGAGGAAAACACAGCCCAGTTTTTCGCGTAAGCCGTCCATACTGCCGATGAAGCGCTGGAGGGTGCCCTCCGGCATACCGAAGTCGTTGCGGTGGCTGATCGTTTGGGGTACTTTGGGGCAGAAGCGGAAATCAGGGGGGACGCTGTTGTACCATTTTTGCACGAGTTCTGGTGTGGGGATGCGGTAATGGGTCGTGTTCAATTCGATGGTGTTGAACTGTTTGCCGTATTCTTTGAGGTAGTCGGCAGATTTGGTTTTATCAGGGTACCATTTCCCTACCCATTCTTTCATGCTCCAGCCGGTGGCACCGATGTAGATGTTGGGCTTGCCCTGCCCGGAGCCAAGCTCGTAGCGGTCCAGGCGGGGAGCATTGGCTAAAGGCTCCACCGGGAAGTCAAAATTGACTTTACTGAGGTCTTCCGCTTTTCCGAACTTCATATTGCTGGGGTTTCTCGCTTCAGGAACAAAAACCAGTAACCGGCGAAAGATGTTCAGCATCTTCGCAGCGGTTACTGGTTGGTGTGTTTGGTAGGTAAACCCCGAAGGAACCTGCGCTTTTGGTTATTCATGGGTGCTGGAAAGATTGCTCCAACAAGCCTCTCCACATAAATTTAGAGAGTAGCGCGATAACTATGGTGCAAAGATAGAAGGCTTTATGGGAATTACTCTGCCGCTAGTCACCTAAAATGACCGTTCCGTAAATAAGCTGGTGGGTGCAACGATTTTATTAACCGACCCTGCATCCTGCGTCTGCGCCGCATCTTAATAGAAGTCAGTCATGACCTTATACTTCGGGTCCTCGTCGAGGTTAACTTCGATGATTTCATCTGCTTTATTCAGTCGCTGGCGGCAATCGGGGCTGAGGTGGCGCAGGGTAACCTTTTTGCCCACTTTGGCGTAGCGCTCCGTCATCCGGTTCAGGGCTTCGATGGCGGACATATCGGCCACGCGGCTCTCCATGAAGTCAATGATAATTTCGTCGGGGTCGTTGAGCGGGTCGAATTTTTCGCTGAAAGTCTGAACGGAGCCGAAGAAGAGCGGGCCGTAGATTTCGTAGTGCTTTACGCCGTTTGCATCAATGTGCTTGCGGGCGCGGATGCGCTTGGCGTTTTCGTAGGCGAAGCGTAGGGCGGCGATGATGACGCCAGCCAAAACCGCCAACGCAAGGTCAAGGAAAACGGTGAGCACCGTAACCAAAACGATCACGAACAAATCCCATTTCGGCATCTTACCGAAGGTGCGCAAAGAGGTCCATTCAAAGGTGCCAATGGCTACCATTATCATGATGCCGGTAAGCGCGGCCATGGGCACCATCTCGATGTAGCTGGAGCCAAACATGATGAAAACCAACAGCATTACGGCCGCCACGATGCCGGAAAGGCGGGCGCGGGAGCCGGAGCTGATGTTGATGAGGCTCTGGCCGATCATGGCGCAGCCGCCCATGCCGCCGGTGAAACCGCTGAGGATGTTGGCCGCGCCCTGGGCGACAGCTTCCTTATTGCCACGGCCACGGGTTTCGGTGATTTCGTCGATGATGTTCAGCGTCAGCAGGCTCTCAATGAGGCCAACGCCCGCAACGATGAGGGAGTAGGGGAGGATGGTTTTTAGTGCCTCCAGCGTGAAGGGGAGCTGGGGCATCTTAGGCCAGGGGAACCCGCCTTCGATGGAAGCGATATCGCCTACGGTCTTGGTGTCTAGCTTCATGAAATATACCAGGGCGAAGACGACGATGATGCTCGCCAGACCGGAAGGAACCGCCTTGGTGATTTTGGGCAAACCCCACATGATGAGCATTACGAGGAAGACCAGGCCGAGCATCAGATAAAGCTCGTTGCCCACCAGCCACGCGCCGGTATCAGCGTCTTTAAACTGCTCCAGCTGCGCCAGAAAAATGACGATGGCCAGCCCGTTCACGAAGCCGAAAACCACAGAATGGGGCACCAGGCGCATCAGTTTACCTAGGCGAAAAACCCCGGCAAGGACCTGGATGATGCCCGCCAGGATGACACAGGCGAAGACGTACCCCGGTGCTTGTTCGGGGCCGACGGAGACCACCAAACCGACAATGACGACGGCCACAGCCCCGGTCGCGCCCGAAATCATGCCCGGCCGACCACCGAAAATAGCCGTAATCAAGCCCATCACGAAGGCCGCGTAGAGGCCGATCAACGGGTCGAGATTTGCGATGATGGCGAAGGCCACCGCTTCCGGCACCAGCGCCAGGGCGACGGTGAGGCCCGCAAGAATTTCCGTGCGGTAGTTGACTTCCTGTTTGAAGTCGAAGAGGTTGAGGTTGATGTTCATTCGGGAAGAATTCCGGGAGTGGAGTGGCACTTTGGCGTGAAGCCGTGCGGGTAATGACCTGGTTTACATGCTTTAAACCAGCTGCGTACCGGTTGACGGGCCGCTACTTAGTTTAAATTGGGCGCAAAGGTAGGCATTTTCCGGGTCGCTTACTTCCCGGATGTTGTTTTTTGAACGTCTGGGTGGTTTGTGGCGCGGGCGCGGGTGCAAGGTGAGGGATAAAAGAAGCTGGGGAGGAAAGGGAATGCTTAATCGCTACCTATTAAAAACTGAACCATCGATCCTTTTGCTCCGCATCTAAATTAGTGCTTGAATCTTTAGGCAAGCCAGGAATAATAAGGTACTTTTAAGCGTGAACGAGTTCTTACATTCAAAATGAACGAATGAAAAATGTAGTCTTACTTTTCATGGTCTTGTTTTTATCTGGCTGTTATTCAACGCGAAAAGCTGAAGACAGCGAAGAAAAGATGAACAGGTGGTTGTCAACGGCCCAACTTCCCGTTACGGTCCGGAACCAAACCAGCGAAATTGATTGCTCCCCAACACTAAACTGTTACACTTTGATTGACAGTAAAGGGCAAGTCTACTACGCAAAAAATGTTCGCGTTTTGTTGCCTAGAAAAATCGAATGATTACCAAAAATTTATGGGTGTCGCCCAATTCAGGGGAATGCCCCCCGCAAGCTAGATTAACTTCAACGCACCTTCAAAAACCCGAACCGCCGGCCCCTCCAACCACAACGAAGTGTACCGCCCTCCGCGCAGAACACCCCTTACGGCAAGGTCTCCACCCTTAGCCTTCACCGGAACGTGAAAAGCCCCGTCGGCAATCCCCGAGCGGCGGACGGCGGCGATGGCCGCAGCGGTTACGCCGGTGCCGCAGGCGAGGGTTTCGTCCTCCACGCCGCGCTCGTAGGTAGCGATGTGTAGCTCCTTGCCGTCCGTACTGACGAAGTTGACGTTGATACCCTCCTCCGCGTAGGGCGGGGAATTGCGGATGGCCCTGCCCTCTTTGAAAACATCCACCGTACTGCTGTCGTCCACAAAACTGATGTAGTGCGGAGAGCCGGTGTCTAGGACGAAGACTTTGCCCGGCTCCGGTTCGGCGATGTCTTCCACGTCGAGCATCTCCAGGGAGACCCAGCCGTTGTCGAGTAACTTCGCCCGGTGCGGCCCGTCTACGGCGAGGAAGCTGTACTCTTCCCGGACGATGCCTAAATCATGGGCGAAGCGCACGATGCAGCGCCCACCGTTGCCGCACATGCTGCTCGGTGCGCCGTCGGCGTTGTAGTAGATCATCTCGAAGTCGTAGTCCGGGTGCTGGCGCAGCAGCATCAGCCCGTCCGCCCCGATGCCGAAGCGGCGGTGGCACCAGTGGGCAATGGTGGCTTGGTCGAATTGTGCGTGGAGGTCTCCGGCCCGGTCGTCCAGGAGGATGAAGTCGTTGCCGGCGCCGTGGTATTTGTGGAAAGTCATTTTTTAG
>CAYWMW010000151.1:0-10619 GCA_964458975.1 uncultured Lewinella sp.
GCCGACAATCGCGAAACCCCTCGCACGCTGTTGGCCGACAATCGCGAAACCCCTCGCACGCTGTTGGCCGACAATCGCGAAACCCCTCTCGTAGACAGCGAAGTTGCGGAAGTAGCAAATACAATACCCTACCATTTATCAAAAGAATGAACGAAGAAGAACAGTGCGTCCTCCAGATTACGTACCTTGATCCCCGGCTCACTTTAACAAAGGTTTTTCCTCAGTTTAAGAATGAAGTTGTGGGCGGAGAGCGTTCTATGTAAACCTCCGCCCTGCATCCTGCGGCCGCGCCTTATTATTATAGTCAGATAGTTATATCCCAGTCTTTCCCCAGATATGAACATGATTCCGCGTTTTCTTACCCTGCTCCTACTGATTGTAGCCTCCGGCCTGATGGCCCAGCGAGGCTATAAAGGCGACCTGTCTACCCATACCGCCGAAGAAAGCCGTTGGGTGGATTCTGTTTTTGCTACCATGGACCTCGACCACCAACTTGGCCAGCTCATCATGCTGCGCGCGCACTCTGACCGGGGCGCAGACCACATCGCCCACGTGAAGGCCGAAATCAGGAAGTACCACGTCGGCGGTCTCTGCTTTTTCCAGGGGACGCCCGAAAAACAACTGGCCCTGACCAACGAATACCAGGCCCTGAGCAAACTGCCGCTGATGGTGAGTATGGACGCGGAGTGGGGCCTCGGCATGCGCCTGCCGAAGCAAACGATCAGCTTCCCGAAGCAAATCGCGCTCGGCGCCATCCGGAACAACGAACTGATCTACGACATGGGCGCCGAGATCGCCCGCCAGATGCACCTCATGGGCGTAAACGTGAGCTTCAGCCCCGTGCTGGACGTGAACAACAACCCGAACAACCCCGTCATCAATACCCGCAGCTTCGGCGAAGACCGCTACAACGTGATGGCCAAGGGCTACCAGTACATGAAGGGCCTGCAGGAAAACGGCATCCTGGCCAGCGCCAAGCACTTCCCCGGCCACGGAGATACGGGTGTAGACAGCCACTACGACCTGCCGGTGATCAAACACGACCGCGCCCGGCTGGACAGCCTGGAACTCTACCCCTTCAAAGCCCTGATCCGCTACGGCATCGGCTCCATCATGGCCGCCCACCTGCAAATACCGGCGCTGGACGACCGCCAGAACCGCCCAACCTCCATGAGCCTGCCCGTCATCACCAACCTGCTGCGCCGCGAGCTGGGCTTCACCGGCCTCGTATTTACCGACGGCCTGGAAATGAAGGGCGTAACCAACCACTACGGCAACGGCGAGGTAGAGGCCGAGGCGATCATGGCCGATTCTGACATTTTGCTCTTACCAGAAAGTACTCCTGCCGCCATTTCGGCCATCAAGCGCTACATCAGCGAAGGCAAGATCACCGCAGCAGACATCGAAAAGAAGGTGCGCCGCATCCTGCTGAGTAAGTACCGGCTAGGCCTGAACCGCCGCACTTACCCCCGTGCTGAAAACCTGCGCGGCCAACTCAACAGCCCGGAAGCCTACGCCCTGAAACAACGCCTCTTCGAAAACGCGATGACCCTGGTGCGCGACAGCGAAAAACGGGTGCCCGTGCAGCCCAAAGCCCGGGGCAAAGTGGTGACCCTTCACGTCGGCCAGCAAAGCCCAACCGCTTTCAGCCGCCGGGTAGACGATTACGTGAAGACTACGCACCTCAACGTAACTTATAAAGTGTCAAAAGCAGACCGTCAACGGATCGAAAACGCGGTGAGTGCCGGAGACCAGGTGATCGTGGCGTTGTATTCTGACGGGAGCCGATTTCTGGAGAAGGTGCCCATCGGGCCGGAAATACTCGGCCTGCTGCGGGCACTGGAAACCAAGGCGGAGGTGATAATTAGTGTGTTCGGTAACCCTTACAGCCTCCCGGCAGTCGATGGATTCGGGACGGTTTTGATGGCCTACAGCCGGGACGACGTTGCGCAGGATGCCGCAGCTCAGGGACTGTTCGGAGCCAATAAAATCAACGGTCGGCTGCCCGTAACGGCGAGCCCTTCGGCGGCCTTCAACGCCGGGTTGGAAACGGCCGCTACCTTTCGGATGGGCTACGCCAACCCCGAGTCAGTCGGCATCGACGGGAACCTGCTCGATGCGAAAGTGACGAAGTTGGCCAATCAGGCGATGACGCGCAAAGCGACACCGGGGATGGTCGTGCTGGTGGGCCGCAACGGTAAAATTGTTTACGAGAAAGGCTTCGGTCGGCATACCTACAGCCGCCAGTCGCGCAAGGTGGACCCCAGCGACATCTATGACCTGGCCAGCCTGACGAAAATCTGCGCCACCACGCTCTCCATCATGAAGCTGGTGGAAGACGGCAAGCTCAACCTCGACGTGCCGATCAGCAACTATATGCCCGATATGGTCGGGACGGAAGTAGAGTTTCTCACCCTGCGCCCGATCCTCGCCCACCGGGCCGGGCTGCGCAGTTGGATTCCGTTTTATAAGGAAACCCTGAACGCCGACGGTAAGCCCAGCTCTCAGTTCTACCGCAGCCGGCGTACGGGAGACTTTCAGGTGGAGGTGTCCGAAAAGCTGTTTATGCACAAGACCTACATCGATTCGATGTGGCACAAACTCTACACCAACGAACTACCTAACGAAGGCCAGTACCGCTACAGCGACCTCGGCTTTTACATCATGGCCAAGCTCATCGATGAGGTTTCCGGCTTGACGGTGGATGAGTACGCGGCCCGCAACTTCTACCGCCCGATGGGCCTGGAGACGATGACTTACCAACCGCTGCGCAGCTTCCCCAAAAGCCGCATCCCGCCTACGGAAAACGACAATTACTTCCGCAACGCCAAGGTACACGGCACCGTACACGATATGGGCGCGGCGATGCTCGGCGGCGTTAGCGGCCACGCCGGTTTGTTTGGCTCTGCGCGGGATATTGCTACGATCTTCCAAATGCTGTTGCAGGAAGGCAACTACGGCGGCGTGCAGTATTTGCGGCCCGAAACCGTCCGCCAGTTCGCACACCGCTACGCCGACGAAACGCGCCGGGGCCTCGGCTTTGACATGAAGCAGCTCAACGAAGACCGCCGGATGAACCTGTCTCCTTATGCTTCCGAACGGGCTTTCGGTCACCTCGGCTTCACGGGCATCGCCGCCTGGGCGGACCCGGTGGAGGACATGGTTTTCGTCGTGCTTTCCAACCGCACTTACCCAAGTATGAACAATAATACCTTCGGTAAGCTGGATACGCGGCTTCGGTTACATTCGGCGTGCTACGAGAGCATTCTGAAGGGGAAAAGCTTTGAGGGGAAGCGGGGGTTTGGGTTTAGTAAGGTGCCGTAGGAACTGATGGTTTTTGGGCGCGGCCGCAGGTGCAAAGAAGGTTAGGAGGTAGGGTGTGTAACCTGAGTTAAATCCTCCCCGTAGTAACCTCACCCCAACCCCTCTCCAACATGCTTCGCCTCAGGCTCAGCGGAGAGGGGCTACCTAAGGAAAACGCTCTGCGTTTTAGTAATACAAAAACGCCGGAAGCGCTAATAGACAGATTACACACCCTAAGGTTAGGGGGGCAAGGTAACTTCCTTAGAAGTTGGGCTGTATGTTATACACACGCTGGACTCGCGCGAAAGCAGGTAGGACTGGATAACGTTTTCAATAGATATTAACAACCATAGCTACTAACGACGAAGCGAAGGCAGAGCCGCAGCGGACAACGGCTCCCTTCTCCATTGGAGAAGGGCTGGGGATGAGGTTACGAGCGGAGCGAGCATCTGTACTAGGTGCTAAATTCAGACTTTACCAACCAACAATATGGCTAATTGTAATGTGGAAAATATTGCCACACAAAATATTGTCAATAAAACAATCGGACAAACTTGCTTTTTGGCGAATTTTCGCTAACTTGCAGGCCACATACTTCTTTTAAACCTGCACAGCCCAAACCTTTCGTGAAACCAGGTTAAACCAATCAATTTTACATCGCGGATTTATCTAAACAATCAGGTTTAAACCTTTAGATTGTCCTACACTCACTTTGTTTATAGTTGATATTTGAGGCTGTGCGCAAACACCCATTTCTTATGCGCGTAAACATTACCCGCTTTTTTCTGCTGCTCGCCTTTGCGGTAGCCAGTACCCTTTCCCTCTCCGCCCAGCGCAACTGTGGCACCATGGAAGCCCTTGAGCAGGCCATCGACCAGGACCCCACCATACTGGACCGTATGGAAAAACTCGAAGAGTTTACCCGCAACTTCCAGCCGGTTGCCGGTCAGAAGGCTGTTTTCACCATTCCGGTGGTGGTCCACGTTGTATACCAGAACGGCGGTCAGAATATCTCGGACGCTCAGATTCAGAGCCAGATCGCGGTGATGAACGAAGACTTCCGCCGCCTCAACAGCGATGCTGATGGTACCTGGAGCCAGGCGGCAGACGCTGAGATCGAGTTCTGCCTCGCTACGGTAGACCCCAACGGAAACGCAACCTCCGGTATCACCCGCACTTCTACCAATCAAACTACCTTCTCTAACTCAAACGAGAACGTACACAGTAATGCTTCCGGTGGTAAGAACCCCTGGCCAACGGCTGATTATATGAACATGTGGGTTTGTAACTTAGACGGCGGTGGCCTCGGCTACGCCCGCTTCCCCAACACCAACGCTGGCAACTCCGACGGTATCGTGATTGATTACGCTTACTTCGGCCGTGGCGGCTCTGCGCAGGCACCGTTTAACCTCGGCCGGACGGCTACCCACGAGGTTGGCCACTACCTCAACCTGCGCCACATCTGGGGAGACGGCAACTGTAACGCCGATGACTTCGTAACGGATACACCGACCAGTGACGCCAGCAACGGCGGCTGCCAGGTAGGCTCCGTTAGCTGTGGCTCGGTAGACATGGTCCAGAACTACATGGATTACTCCGATGATGGTTGTATGAACCTCTTCACCCAGGGGCAGAAGACACGGATGAAAGCAGCCCTGGCCGGACCCCGCGCCAGCCTCGGCAACAGCAACGGTTGTGGCGTACCCGGCGGTGGCGGCGGTGGCGGATGTACCGATACGGAGGTGAACCTCACCATCGTAGCGGATAACTACGGCAGCGAAACTACCTGGTCGGTAACCAACGCTGCCGGCTCAGTAGTAGCAAGTGGCGGCCCTTACGCTAATAACTCTACCAACAGCGAGACGCTCTGCCTGCCCGACGGTTGCTACGACTTCACCATCAACGACAGCTACGGCGACGGCATCTGCTGCCAGTACGGCAACGGCTCCTACTCCCTGAGCGGAGGAGGCGTGAGTGAGTCTGGCGGAAGCTTTGCCAGCTCCGAAACGAAAAACTTCTGTGTAGGCGGTGGTGGTAACCCACCCGCACCAACCTGTAACGACGGCGTCCAGAACGGCAACGAAACCGGCGTTGATTGTGGCGGTAGCTGCACCCCCTGTAGTACTGGCGGCGGCTGTACGGACATCACTTTTGCAACCGACAACTTTGAGAGCGGTTACGGCAACTGGAACGATGGTGGCTCCGACTGTGTCCGTAGCAGAACCCGCCCGATTCAGGGCACCCGCTCCGTTTACCTACGCGATAATACCAACAGCTCAGTCCTTACCTCCGATGCTTATAACCTCAGCAGCCTTGAAGAACTGACCGTAGACTTCAGCTACTACCCCTACAGCATGGAGAACGGGGAAGACTTCTGGCTTCAGGTAGACAATGGCTCCGGCTTCCAGACCGTCGAGACCTGGGCGCGTGGAACAGACTTCAACAACAATACCCTCTACAACGAGAGTGTAACCATCACGGCTGCCGGAGGCTTTAGCTCTAACGTCCGCGTTCGCTTCCGCTGTGACGCCAGTGCGAACTCTGACTATGTTCACCTTGACAACATCGTACTTGGTGGCTGCCAGAGCAACGGTAACCGGATCAGCCTGGATAATAACCGCGAGTTCCTGGTGGAAGAAGCAGTTGAAGCGGATGATTTTGCTCAGGATGTTGACTACAAAGTATTCCCGAACCCCGCCCGTGGCAACTTCAACGTCAGCATCGACGAAGAAGGCTACACCGCCCGCCTCACCAGCGTTACCGGCCAGACGCTCCTGGAGCGTCGCCTTACGGTAGGAACCAACACGATCCTTACCGACAAACTTGCCGCTGGTATGTACCTGATGGTGATTGAGGGCGCTGATGGTTTCCGGGAAGTCGAAAAAGTCATCCTGCGGAAGTAGTCTTCCCGTGACTATTGAGCGCTGCCTGCTGCGTTCATTTATTAGCCTCCCCTCGGACATTGCTCCGGGGGGAGGCTTTTAGGTTCTATTTCAAACAGTAACGGGTTGATTGCCCTGCCGCTGCTGCTGGAGAATACCAACCATGTCGTACCTTCACCAACCCTCGGCGGAGCCGGGGGAACAGCCTTATGAGTAAACAAAAATTCGGAACAGCTCCGGTCTTCTTCACGGCCATCAGTACTATTCTGGGAGCGATCATGTTCCTGCGTTTCGGCTTTGCTGTCGGCATGGTTGGGCTGGCGGGTACGATGGCGATCATCCTGGTTGGTCATGCGGTGACGATTCCGACGGCGATGGCCATTGCGGAGATCGCGACGAACCAGAAAGTAGAGGGTGGGGGAGAGTACTACATCATTTCGCGGAGTTTCGGGTTGGTGATCGGGTCTACGATCGGGATGGCTTTGTATATGTCTCAGGCGATTTCGGTGGCCTTTTACATCATGGCCTTCACGGAAGCCTTCCGGCCGTTCATTGCCTGGGTACTGGACACTTATCCGCTTTTGCCGTGGGCGGAGTGGCTGTTGTCTCAGCCGCAGACCGTCGGTATTCCTGCTTTACTGCTGCTCACTTTGCTCATCCTGACGAAGGGGGCGGATCTGGGCGTGAAGGTGTTGTACAGCGTAGTGTTTACCCTTGCCATTGCCCTGGTTGCCTTCTTCATCGGGAGTACCGAATACGCCCAGAACAATGAGATAGACTTCTTCAACAGCTATACCGCCGGGGTGGAAGAAACGGCTGCTGGCCTGGAGGAATTGACCCAGGCCAAGGGTCCTGATACCGTCTACCTCAACGGCGAAGCAGCCTCTGCCCGCGAAGCAGGTTCCGTTGCACCTGCGGCCCCGCCCAAACCAGACATCCCGACGCTCAGCTTCTTCACCGTTTTTGCCATCATTTTCCCGGCTTTTACCGGTATGACGGCGGGCGTAGGGTTGAGCGGAGACCTCAAAGACCCGGGCCGCAGTATTCCGCTCGGGACGCTGGCCGCCACCATCGGCGGTATGGTGATCTACTTCTTCATGGCCTGGAAACTGTCCGTCTCCGCTCCTCCGGAGGCCCTGGCGGATACCAGCCGTTTAGTGATGGCCGATATCGCCTGGCAGGGCTGGTGGCTCATTCCGCTGGGGCTGGCCGCCGCTACGATCAGCTCCGCCCTCGGCTCCATCCTGGTCGCCCCCCGAACGCTACAGGCCATCGCCGCCGACAAAATATTTCCCGCGCCCGCCATCAATACCTGGATCAGCCGGGGAAAAGGAGAGAACAACGAGCCGTACAACGCCAGCCTGATTACCGTAATGCTGGCCGCTTTCTTCATCATGTTGGGCGCGCTGGACAGTGTGGCGGAGATCATTTCCATGTTCTTCATGGTCACCTACGGTTCGCTCTGCCTCATCAGCTTCCTGAATCATTTTGCCGCCGACCCGAGCTACCGACCTACGTTTCGGTCTAAGTGGTACGTGTCGCTTTTCGGCGCACTCGCCTGTTTCGGGCTCATGTTTTTCATGAACTCTACCTACGCGGCGATGGCGGTGGTGCTGATCGGGATCCTATACGTCTACATCGCCTACGCGAACCCGGATAAGCGGAGCATGGCAATTATCTTCCAGGGGGTGATCTTCCAGTTCAGCCGCCGCCTCCAGATCTTTTTGCAGAAGGCCGATAAGGAAGAAAAGAAGAGCTGGCGGCCAAGTGTGATCGCGGCCAGTAACGCTACTTTCACCCGCCTTGGTGCCTTCGATTTGCTCCGTTGGCTGAGCCAGAAGTACGGCTTCGGTACCTACCTGCACTACGTTGATGGCTACCTGAGCCACGAGAAAAGTGAGGAGGCTGCGGTAATCAAAGAACGCATCATCCGGATGGCGGAAGCAACGGACAGCCGTATTTATGTGGATACCATCGTCTCGCCGTCCTACACCTCGGCCATCGCTCAGATCGTGCAGTTTCCCGGCATCGCAGGCACGGAAAATAACCTGCTGCTGCTGGAGTATTCCAAGAATAAGCAGGAGGGATTGTCGGAGATCATCGACAACTTCAAGCTCATCAAATCTGTCGATTTTAACGTTGGTGTACTCGGCCTTTCGGAGCGGGGCTTTGGCCTCAAAAAAACCATCCACGTCTGGATCACCCGGGCGCACTACGAGAGCGCGAACCTGATGATCCTGCTGGCCTACGTGATGACTGGCCACCCGGACTGGCACGGCGCGGAAATCAAGCTGTTTGCGGTCTTCGAGGAGTCCAAACTGGCCGAAGAGGAGCAGGCCCTGTATGACCTGATCGAGACGGGCCAGCTGCCCATCAGCCGCAACAACATCGACGTTCTTTGCCGGATGGACGACTCGGATTCTAAGTCGGTCATCGCACGTAAGAGCGGCGAAGCGGATCTGGTCATCCTCGGTTTTCGGGACGAGGCGCTGAAGCACATCGGCGAAGACTACTTCGCGGGCTACGATGAGATTGGGAACGTACTGTTCGTTAATGCTAGTGAGGAGGTGGAGATTAGGTAGTGTATCAACTTCTTAGGGGCGCGGCCGCAGGTGCGGGGTAAGTTGAAAGCAAGAGACTAAGGAACGCGAACAAAATAAAACCAGACTTTTGCTCGGTGCCTTTTGACCGCTGGCTTCGTTAAAAAGCCTCGCCAACACTACGGCGTTGTCTGCGTTTTTTGCCTCACCAGTAGCCAAAATCCACCAGATCAAAAATCTGGTTTTATTTCATTCGCGTTCCTAAGCCTGGAGAGGCCCTACTCCTCCGTTTGAAAGGGAAAGGGTAGGCCTAAGAGGATAGCGTAAAGGTCCTCATATGGTACTACCTCCATTTCGTAGCTCAAGCCAGGGGATGATAGTGGAGTGCTAAGCAGTTTGTTGTACCATGACTTCGTACTGACGCGCCCTCGTTTCGGGTTAAAACCTACTTTAGCAAACTGTTGAAGTATTTTCAGAAAGCATTTACTTCGGTAGTTTTCTCCGCGCCGTAGGTAACGGGTGAGGTACTTTTCTATTTTATCTATCTGGTCTTCCGCTTCTTGGTGTTTGCCGCGATGGATCAGAAAGAGAATATGAATAATCATTACCGTAATATTCCCTCCTTCTTTTTGTTTACTTATTTTTTGGAAGCTGTTAATAAATTTAGCGGGTCGGAAAGACTTATCAAATGCTCTATCCGTAAGCCCACTAAGGGTAAGGTAGTGCAGATAGGCCTGATTGATTAGCCAACGTTCCTGGTGTCTGACGGGCATTCCGGAGAACCATCGCTTGGCTGTTACTATGTCGTATACTTCCCAAGCCAGTTCGTACTGGCGGCCATAACAGTATAACCTGAAAGCACCTTCTTGTAATCGCATCCAGGCTCCTGGTGACGGGGTGACTATTTTCAACGCCTTCCGATAGGCTATCTCTCCTAAATCATAATGACCCATGAGGCTATAAAATACCATATGATGTAGGTGGAAATTTACGATCCATTGGAGATATTGGACGGAAAGGCTCTTGAAATGATCGATGGCCGTAGTACTAACCGCCGCTGCTGTTTGGTACTCCCCGATGGAGTAATGGCACAGTACTTTAATTAGAAAATAATTGTAGGTGAAATGATGGCCGTACTGATACGGGTCATACCTTTCGTCTAACACCTTAAGGTAACCGGAGGCCTGTTCGTGAATTTTGCGCATCGTCTTGGGGGAGCCGTCGTAAATCATTGTCAGGCGTGCATAAAACCCTGATACTTCACTATTTGCGGCTACTACTTCAATGCTGTTTTTGTACTGCTGGTCGTAACGTTCAAATTCGCTGGCATCTTTCTTTGAGATGCTTGCGTGGTCTCTTAGTTCAGCTAAGACTAACATTGAAACATTGTAAGCATTGTACTTTTTTGCCTTGTTCAAGGCCCGTCGGTAGAAATAAATGGCAGCCCGTTTTATTCCGCGCTTCGCCAGAATATGGCCTATGATGTATTCACGATGAGCAGCATAGTGCCCTCTTTGGGTAAGGTTGAATTGTTTAGAATTAAGCCCAAGACTAATAATTTCGTTGGTGACCTCCTCGACCATTCGTTGCTTAAGCTTTTTATAGGAGTTGGTGGTATGGTCTGCGGTTGGCCCGTACAGCTCTTTTGCGATGTGATCTTCGTTTCCTTTTGACTCTTCCCACAGCATTACCACTGCCTGCTCCAGCAGGCTGTCGTCTTGGCCTGCCTTTCCAAGATGGGTATGGTTTTTCCGTAGCACTTTTGGCCTAATACCATTACGGTCCAGTAGGTCACGTATCTGAAGCAGGATTTTCACGGCTCTAGCGTTTTTGACGGCACAATAAATAATAGCACTAAACGCCACAAATATGCATAAAAAAAACAGGAAAGGCT
>CAYWMW010000152.1:0-10507 GCA_964458975.1 uncultured Lewinella sp.
CGGCTACCTCCGGTGGTCCGCTGAGCCTGAGGCGAGCACGAAGTACTGCGAAGCACACCATGTTGGAGAGGGGATGGGGTGAGGTTACCACGGGCTGAACACGACTAATTAGAAATCCTCGCCGGGATGAAACGTTTGTACACCCCACCTGAAAGGGTACGTTTTTTAGCGAGGGGTTGATCGGAAGCCGTAGGCTGAGGTCAGCCCCTCGCAAGTTCAGCGGTACCGTGTGAAAAATGACTTTACCTCTTACTCAATGTGCCGGTTTAGCCGGAGAGTCTACCCGACTCGACAGGCGAACTTTTTCGTGCGCCTTCGAGGTCAATTACTCCCCATAGCCAATAGTTAGCCCTCATTATGATTAGTCCGAAATGGAAGGAGCGAAAAAGAATTCGACTGGCGAGCCAAACAAAACGAACCTCCAGCCCTGAAACCCGTTTCGTTGCAAATGCAACCAATTTGAATATCTGGCGTTGACCATGTGCTCTGCTTCTTTCCGCTTACTGGGGCGAAGCCACTTTCTTGTTCCGACTCCAAACTCCCAACTCTCTTGATCCACCCCCGGCAAAACCTAATCTTCCTCACCAACCGCGTAGGCCGCCAGCTCGCCCGGGTGATGCTGGAGTACATGGAGTTTGAAGGTTTCCTGCCCCTGGGAACCCACATGGGCCTACTCTCCGACATCGTCCTGGCCGACGGGCAACGGCAGCAAGACCTCGCCATCTCCACCATTAAGGATAAAGGTACCGTGGCCCGCTCCCTTAAACAACTGGAAACCGCCGGCATCATAAACCGGACCGTCGACGCCGAAGACCGCCGCCAAAAACGCATCCACATCACAGCCAAAGGCCTCCGCCTCTGGGAGTACGCCCGCAGCCACGCCGGGCACGCGATGGACTGCGCCCAAAAGGGCATACCCGACGAAGACCTGACGCTCTGCACCACCGTCCTCGAAAAAATATACGACAACCTCCACCAGCAACTGAGTTCTCCCCAAAGCATTACCAATGAATCAGCAGCGTAATATTCCACGCACCATTCTTTCCATCGTCATCGGCCTCGCCGTGCTGGCGGCCGGTTGGTTTGGCCTTCAGTACATGAGCGGCCTGAAGCAAGACCCGCCCAAGAAGGAAATCCCCAAGCGGATAAAAACCGTTGAGGCCACAGCCGTAAGCAACAGCCAGGTAACCACCAACCTCGCCGTTCAGGGCCGCCTGGAAGCCTACAACAAAATCGACCTCTTCAGCGAAGTTGGCGGAGCCATCACCACACCCAAGCCCTTCAAGAAAGGAACCTACTTCAAAAAGGGAGACGTGATGCTGCGGGTAGACGATACCGAACCCCGCCTCAACATCCAGGCCCAGAAGGCAACGCTCCTGAACGGCATCGCCGCCATGATGCCCGACCTGAAGATCGACTACCCGGAGAGCTTCCCCGCCTGGGAGGCCTACCTTTCTTCTTTCAACGTCGATGATCCCATCAAGGCGCTGCCGGAACCGGTGAACCAGCGGGAGAAACTCTTCGTCGCCGGCCGCAACCTCCAGTCGCAGTTCTACAACATCAAAAGCCAGGAAGAGCGGTTGAGTAAGTACACCCTCTACGCGCCCTTCAGCGGCGTACTGACTACGGCGAGCATCAACAACGGCGCCGTCATCCGCCCGGGTCAAATGCTGGGGGAGTTGATGGCTACCGGCTATTACGAGATGCTGGCCACCGTCCCCCTCAGCCAGCTTGAATTCCTCAAGCCGGGCGGAACCGTGAAGCTCTACAGCGAAGACATCGACGGCGAGTGGGCCGGTAAGGTGAAGCGCATCTCCGACCAGATTGATCCGCAGACCCAGACCGTGGGTGTCTACGTCGGCGTTACCGGCCGCGACCTGCGCGAAGGGATGTACCTGCGTGGAGAGGCCGCCGCCAAGGCCCTCAACAACGTCGTCGAAATCGACCGCGACCTACTGATTGACGAACAGGAAGTCTACGCCATTCAGCACGATACGCTGCTGGTGCTCCTGCCCGTAACCGTACAGAAGTTTAACCGCGAGACGGTGATCGTCTCCGGCTTGCCCGACGGTACTCGACTGCTTACGAGCGACGTCGCTGGCGCTTACGACGGTATGCGGGTGAAGCTTAAGGCTGCTGTTTCCCGCTAAATCTCCAACTCGTCCGGCCGAGCGTTGCGCAGCTTCGCTCGTCCACCGAGTGGGTTTGATGGCCACTGAAACTTGTCCGACGGATAATGCCTTTGGGTTAAACAAACCACCGTACCGCTCGGCCGACGAGCCAAGCTAGCGCAAGGCTCGGCGGACGAGCTTCCTCGCCGGCCTCCGAGCTCGCCTGAAAACCTTCTTTGCACCCGCGCCCCCGCCCCCATTATTCCTTCCCCTCCTTTACTCCCCTTACTTATGAAATCATTCATAGCTTACTTCGTAAAGTACCCGGTTGCCGCCAACCTGATCATGATCGGGCTGCTGATCATGGGCGTCATCAGTCTCTTCCAGATGAAGGCGACCTTTTTCCCGGAGTTTGAAAGCCGGACGATTAGTATCCAGATGATCTACCCCGGCGCGAGCCCGGAAGAGGTGGAGGAAGGCATCATCAATAAAGTAGAGGAAGGGCTGAAGGGCCTGACCGGCGTGGAGCGCTACACCAGCGTAAGCTCCGAAAACTCCGGTAGCGTGACGGTGGAGGTCATCAAAGGCTACGACGCCGACCTGATTTTGCAGGACGTGAAAAACGAGGTAGACCGCATCAGCAGCTTCCCCGTGGGCATGGAACCGCCAACGATCTACAAACGCGAAAGCCTGGGCCGCGCCATCACCTTCGCCCTCTCCGGCGACAATGTGAGCCTGAGCGCCCTGAAAAATGCCGCCCGCCAGATTGAAGACGACCTGCTGGCCTTCGATGGCCTCAGCAAAGTAGAACTCTCCGGCTTCCCCGATGAGGAGATCGAAATCGCCTTCCGCGAAGAAGACCTGCAAGCCTACGGCATCACTTTCCAACAAGCCGCACTTGCCGTGCGGGGCTCTAATGTAGACGTGACCGGCGGTAAGGTGAAGGGCCTCGAAGAAGAGCTCATCCTCCGCGCCCGCAACAAAGAATACTACGCCGATGGCCTGCGGGACATTGTGGTGAAGAACAGCCCCGACGGTGGAGTCGTTCGCCTCAGTCAGGTAGCCAGCATCCGCGACCGCTGGGCCGATCAGCCCAACCGCTCCTACCTGGATGGATCGCCTTCGGTGAGCATCACGGTACAGAACACCCTTCAGGAAGACATGCTTCAGATCACGGACAACGTGAAGGAGTACCTCGAAAAATTTAACGCCGAGAACACCAATATTCAGGCCAGCGTGATCTCCGACGCCAGCATCACGCTGCGGCAACGGATCGATACGCTGGTCCAGAATGGCTGGCAGGGCTTCCTGATCGTCTGTGTTTTGCTGGCAGTCTTTCTGCACTGGCGGCTGGCCTTCTGGGTGGCGCTTTCCATCCCGATCAGTTTCGCGGGGATGTTCATCATCGCCAACTTCCTGGGCATCACGCTCAACGTTATCTCTCTCTTCGGGATGATCCTCGTGATCGGTATTTTGGTGGACGATGGCATCGTGATCGGAGAAAACATCTTCAGTTATCACGAGAAGGGCGTGCCCAGGGTACGGGCCGCCATTGACGGCACGAACAACGTGATCAGCGCCGTATTCGCGGCCATCGTTACCACGGTAATCGCCTTCTCCAGCTTCTTCTTCCTCGATGGCTCGCTGGGAGACTTCTTCCGCGAAATGGCGGTGGTGGTGATCTGGTCCTTGATCTTTTCCCTGGTCGAGGGCGGCATTATTCTGCCAACGCACGTAGCTCACTCCAAGGCCCTGCAACGGGGCGTGGAACCGAACTGGATACAGCGCCGCTTCGACGGGTTGATGAACCTGCTGCGCGACCGTATGTACGTACCCGTGCTGGAATGGACGATGCGCAATAAGTTCATCTCCATGTCGCTCTGCGTGATGGTCCTTTTCCTGAGCTTCGGCATGGTCTCCGGCGGGTTTGTGAAAACGACCTTCTTCCCCATCATCGAGGGGGACGACGTGAGCATCACCCTCCAGCTCCCCGCCGGAACGCCGGAAACCCAGACCAAGAAGTTGCTGGACCGCATCGCCCTGGCCGCCGAAACCGTGAACCAGCGGATGAGCGAAGAAACCTACGGCGGCGAGAAAGAACTGGTGGAACGCGTCGAGGTAAAACTCGGCCCCACCACTTACCAAGGCTCGGTGACCGTAGCCTTGATTCCCGGCGAAGAGCGGGACCCCATCAGCCAGCGGAGCGTGCAGAACGCCATCCGCGAAGAGGTTGGCCCGATTGACGCGGCGGAGGTACTCAGCTTCGGCGGCCGAAGCTTCTTCGGCAAGCCGGTCTCGGTCTCCCTGGTCGGCAGTAACCTGGCTGAACTGGAGGAGGCCACCTCAGACCTGAAAGGAGAACTCACCCAGATGGCCGAACTCACCGACGTGGTGGACAACAACCAGGAAGGCCTGCGCGAACTCAACATCGAACTCAAAGAAAAAGCCCGTTACCTTGGGCTTGACTTGTCGGACATCGTCGGGCAAGTCCGTTCCGCCTTCTTCGGCTCCGAGGCGCAGCGCTTGCAGCGCGGCGAAGACGAAGTGCGCGTCTGGCTCCGTTACGGCGAAGACAGCCGCCGGAGCGTGGCCGACCTCCAGAATATGCGCATCCGTTTGGCGGGCGGGGCGGAGTACCCGCTGTCGGAGATTGTGGAGCTTACGCCGCAGCGCGGCGTGATCGCGATCAACCACGTAGACGGCAAGCGGCAGGTGAAGGTGGAGGCCGATATTTCTAATAACTCCGTTTCCGTTTCCGACGTCAATGCCCGAGTACAGGAAACCATCCTGCCGGCCGTGCTCGATAAATACCCCGGTGTGAGTACCGTAACCGACGGGCAGGTGCGCAACCAGCAGAAAACGGCGGCCTCCACGGCCATCGTACTCCCGGTGGTGTTTGCGCTCATGTTCTTCGTGATCGCGCTCACCTTCCGCAGTATCATGCAGGCGGCGGTCTTGTTCCTGCTCATCCCCTTCGGCTTCATCGGTGTGATTTGGGGGCACTGGCTGATGGACAAGCCGATCTCGCTGTTCTCCGCCCTCGGCGTGATCGCCCTGATCGGTATCATCGTGAACGACGGGCTGGTCTTCATCGCCAGCTACAACGACAACATCCGCGCCGGAATGTCGATGATGGAGGCCCTGAAGGATACCGGGCGCAGCCGCTTCCGACCCATCCTGCTTACTTCGGTGACGACTTTCGCTGGTCTTGCGCCATTGCTGCTTAATAAATCGCGGCAGGCCCAGTTCCTGATCCCGATGGCCATTTCGGTCGCCTTCGGTCTGCTGGCCATCACGGTTATTCTCCTCGTTTTGCTGCCCGCCCTCCTGGTGCTGCTGAACCGATTCCGTTACAACTGGGAACGTGCCTTCAAAAACAACCAACCCGAGTACCACGAAGTGGAACCGGCCTACAAGCAGTTGCATGCAGAGGATGCTTATGCGGAGGAGGAGGTGACGTGACCCTCTCCCCCCTTGATCCTTTCTTCCTTTTCACCCCTTACTCCCTTACTTCCCCATGCCAAGAATAATAGTAGACATGGACGGCGTACTAGCCGACACCTACGTGAAGTTCATAGACCGCTACGAAGCGGCCTTCGGGCGCAGGCCTACCCGCAAGGAATTGCTTGGGCGTAAGGTTTACGACCTCGAAGGAGCTGCCGACATCCGCAACGCGATGTACGAGGAAGGTTTCTTCCGCGACATCTCCGTGGTACCAGAGGCTGTGGAAGTGATGCGGGAGTTGTACGATAACCACGAGGTGTACATCGTCTCTACTGCCGCTGAGTTTAAACACAGTTACAAAGACAAGTGGGAGTGGTTGGAGGAGCACTTCCCGTTTATCCACTTCAACCGGATCGTTTTCTGTGGCAACAAAAGCATCGTCCACGGAGATTACATGATCGACGATAAGGTGAGTAACCTGGCGGGTTTCAACGGCAAAGGCTTGCTGTTCGATGCACTAGACAATCACTACGATACCGAATACCACCGGGTACACAACTGGGAGGAAGTTCGTGATTATTTCCGCGATCTGCCCACAAGCAAAACTGTAGCGACGGAATGATAAAGATCGTCGATTACATTCCCGCCGGGCTGCGGAAAATGATCCCACCCTTTGTGCTTGAGAAGGTTCCTTTTCTCATGAGTGGCATCGTGGCTACGGGCATCAACTTCGGCATGTACCTGCTACTGGTGGATCGTTTTTTGCCGCCGGGGCCGGCGACAATGCTTGCTTATTCCAGTAGTGTGTTGGTCAACTTTGTGCTGCAGCGCTACTTCGTGTTTGAGCTGCGGCGATCAGTGCAGAGCGCCTTCGCCCTCAGCATGATGGTGAGTGCGGGCGGGATGCTGATCGACTGGCTCATCGTTACCGGCCTGCACCAGTTCCCTTACCTCGGAGACCAGGAATGGATCATCAAAGGGGTGGCAACGGGCATCGTTTTCTTCTACAACTTTTACGCGAAGCGGCGGGTGTTTGAAGGAAAAAAAGCAATAAGGGAACAGGGGGCGCGGCCGCAGGATGCAAAGACGGTTGAAAAGCAAGGATCAAGCCCCGACCCCCCCCCACAAAACCACAAAACCAAGCGAACAACTCCGTAGGAGTTTAACTATAGTAACCCCGGATGAAGCGATATGCGAAGCACCTAGCGTAATCCGGGGAGGGACAAGCCCCCAAGAAAAACCAAACATGAGACTAAAAATACTTTCTTCACTACTCTTCCTCTGCACCTGCGCGTACTCCCCCTTTGGGGGCAGTGGGAGCTTACGCGCCCAAAACAGCCTGAGCCTAAGCGACGCCATCCAGGAAGGCCTGGCCAACAACTACCAGATCCGCCTCGCGAAAGCAGACCTGACCGTAGCCGAAAACAACATCGACGACGCCCTGACCGGCAAGCGCCCTACCATCAATCTGGGCCTGAACCCCGGCATCAGTTACCGCAACAACTCTAACCCGGCCAGCATCGTCGCTCAGTCGTCTACCTTCGCCTACGGCATCGGCCCGAGCGCCAACCTGAACTGGACGCTCTTCAACGGCGGTCGCATCGCCATGAACCGCGAACGCTTTGAGACCCAGGCCACTCTTAGCAGCGAGCAACTACAGGTCCAGGTAGAAAACACCGTAGCCGACATCGTCAATGCCTACTACAACGCCGTCGTTGCGCAGGAGCAGATCTCCGTCCGCCAGCGCGTCTTAAACCTGAGCCGGGATCGCATTCGCTACCAGCAGGTCCGCGCCGAATTTGGTCAGGGCGGTACCTTCAACGAACTTCAGGCCCAGGATGCCTACCTCTCAGATTCTACCCTGCTCGTTGGTCAGCAACTCCAGTACGAACTCGCCCAGCGCACCCTCCTCCAGCTCATGGGCACCGACGACCTGAACCAGGAGCTAACCCTGACGACCGAGCTCGACGAAGTCACCGAAAACTACGACCGCGCCGCCCTGGAGAGCCAACTCCTCGCCTCCAACAGCCAGCTCTCCGCCCTGCGCGTCAACAAAGTACTGGCCGATATTAATACCCGCGCCATCGCTGCTGAACGTAAGCCAACCGTAAGCCTCAACGCAGGCGCTGGTTTTGACTACAACCTCGCCACCGGAACCCAAACCTTCGTCTTCGGAGACGGAATGCCAGATGAGCGCGCCCTGCCCGGCATCGGCGCCACCACCCTGACGACCAACCTCGGCCTCGGCATCAACTACCTGATCTACGACGGCGGTGCGCGCAACGTCCGCGTTCAAACCGCCAAGCTTCAGGAAATCACCGCCAACCTCAATGTAGATGCCGTAGCCCAGCAACTGCGCTCCGCCCTCGCTTCTACCTTAGACCGTTATGAGAACCAGCAACAGGTCATCGCCATTACCCGCCGACTGATCGCCAACGCCGAGCAAAATATCGCCATCGCCGAAGAACGTTACCGGGGCGGTACCATCAACAGCTTCGACTACCGCGCCATCCAGCTCAGCTACGTCAACGCCGAGTTTCAGCTGCTGAACGCCCTGCTCGGGCTGAAAACTACCGAGACGGAGGTGCTGCGGCTGGTTGGAGGGATTGTGGATTAAGGGTTGCTCGGGCCTTCAGCCCGTGTGGGGGAAAGGCCTTCAGGCCGTCGGCCAGCCTGAAGGCTGACGAACCAGCACGGCCTAAAGGCCGGGCAACCAGCATTTCCCATTTTTTTCGCATCTTAGGGGCAAACCAAAACGCCTGACTATGAGATGCTCACTTTGCTTCCTGGCCCTTGCTTTTGCCGCTGGCCTTTCCGCCCAGATGAAAGCGGATACGGTTTACAGCCGGTGGGGGCAGCCCGAGACTATTCGCTACTACTCCTTGATCGACGCTGACGAGATGACGCAAGCCGAAAGGTTTCAGCGCGGTATTAAGCGTGGAGCGCAGGTAGAGCCCATTCGCCAGTTAGACAGCATTCTTGTACTTAAAGGCAACGTACTGTTTAGGGGCGATGAGATGCACAAACTGCTGGGTGGCAGCTCCCGTTCGGCAGCGAACCGCAAAGTCGCTAAACGAAAGCCCGGCATCCCCGACGCGCCCGGTTACATTGAAGGGCGCGCCGGTATGCGGGTTCGTCGGCCCGTGACCCATCAGGTAAAGGGGCTGAACTTAGAGGAGATTAAGCGTTTGGACGAGAGCCCTGAAATAGAGCTAATCAAAAATCAGGAAGGGGAAACCGAAAGCTTAAACGCTAAAATCTACATCCCCGCCGGTGCAACCGACCGCAAACTGATCCTCGATCTTGGCGACGGTAAAAAATGGGAAAAGCTCTACACCATCCGTGGCTACCACCTCAACGAAACCGACTTCAAGCGAAAAGACCAACTCACGGAAGCCCAAACCTGGCGTGCCGAAGGGCAAGATTACCTGTACCTCCGCCTTCGCTCCACCGAAAAGCTTTTGTACATCTCCCAGGGGGAGACCCGTTATAAACCGGTGCCCGTTGGCCGGCAGCTGGACGAGGTCTATCTTAAAAGCTTAGCTACCGGCAAATACCTCCTGGAAATTATTGACCTGGGAACCAAGGAGAAGCGGTACCACTGGTTGGAGGTGTAGCACGGAGTGCCCGGGCTGCAGGCCCGCCGACCGAGGGTTTGTCTGGATTCTACGCCATTGCAAACCTACCCCTCCCCAACAAACCCAAACCGAGCCCCCTCCGCGTCAACAATCAGAAAGCAAAGTGAGCCGCTGTTTTTCTTGTATACCTCCCGGAACGGGTCAATCTTTTCTGGCGGGATGACCGTCTTGGCCACCAACTCCTCCAGGGTGGTGATATTGAGCTGCCAGTTGGTACCCCGCTTAGTGTTGATCTCCGTGACGGCAATACCGGGAAACTGCTCGCTTGGCGGGCCGCTGAAGGCAAAGAAGATGGGGTAGTTGCTCACGCCTTCGTCCACAACGGTATCGGCTGCTTCAGCGAGTTGATCGCGGTAAGGTTGTACGTCCGTTTGTAGTTGGACCCAGTCGTTTTTCAGTTCGGCCATGTTCGGTTGTCAATTGTCGGTTGTCGGATACTCGGCTATGGAGCCAAGCGGTCGCGTTTCCACGCACCATTTTCGTCTTTTCGGTACACCAGCCGGTCGTGCAAGCGGCTGCGGCGGCCCTGCCAGAATTCGATGAGCGAAGGTACGATTACGTAACCGCCCCAGTGTTCCGGGCGGGGCAATTTTTCAGCGTCGGCGTACTTTTCTTCGATGGCTTTTTGTTCGGCTTCCAGCACTTCACGGTTAGGGATCACCTCGCTCTGGTTGCTCACCCATGCGCCGATCTGGCTCTTGCGGGGGCGGCTCTTGAAGTAGTCTACTGAGACCTGGTCGTCCACTTTTTCCACCGTTCCTTCGATGCGGACTTGCTGCTGCAACTTCAGCCAGTTGAAAACAGCGGCGGCGTTCGGGTGGTTGGCCAGTTCCTGGCCCTTGCGGCTCTCGTAGTTGGTGAAAAAGATGAAGCCCCGGTCGTCCATCTGCTTAAGCAATACTACCCGGGCGGCGGGGGTGTTCTGCTCCGTAATCGTGGCGAGCACCATGGCGTTGGGCTCGGGAATCTGGCTGTCCTGGGCGTGCTTGAACCAGTCGTGAAATAGTTCAAATGGATCTTGCGGAGCGTCCGCTTCCAGTAGTTCTCCGGCTTGGTAATCTTCTCTTAAGTTGGTGGCGTCTATTGGCAAGGGGATAGTAATTTAGTAGTGTAGTTTGGTGGTAATGTGGTCGCTGCCGCACTTAGGGGTCGCAGGAGCTACCGCACAGGGAAAACGTTGGAGGCGGCAAAGCGTTCACGGTAGCATTTTCCGTTTTCATTTTCAAGGTCACTTTAGCTCTAAAATAGTACCATTTAAAGATAGGCTGTTAAACCTGACGATGACCTCCCGTAGCCACCTCTCCCCAACCCCTC
>CAYWMW010000153.1:0-10474 GCA_964458975.1 uncultured Lewinella sp.
ACGCAAAAACCCGAACCCCCCCCCCATGCTCCCCCCCCAACTATCCCGCGAAGCCGCCACCTCAATAAAAGCCTACTTCCAGGCCACCTACCCCTTCCGCAGCAAAGCCACCGCTACCGCCTTCCACAACTTCATCGCGCAGCAGCAGGGCGGCATGTTCAAGGGGCCGTACGTATCGGTGAAGCTGCCGTTCAGGAAGGCGGAGAGTGAAAGCGAGTCGCCTTTGGGGGTGAAGCTGGGTTTTTCGCCCTACGACCACCAGCTGCGGGCCTTTCGGCGCCTCACCACCAGGGAGGACCACCAGCCCCAGCCCACCATCATGACCACCGGAACGGGCTCCGGTAAAACGGAGGCCTTCCTGTTCCCCCTGCTCGACTACGCCCTGCAAAACAAAGACCGACCCGGCATCAAGGCCATCATTTTGTACCCGATGAACGCCCTGGCCACAGACCAGGCGACGCGCTTTGCCGATACCATATATAAAAGGTCTGCGCTGAAGGGCGCAAAACTGTCCGTCGGCCTGCTGATCGGGCAGGGGATGAACGACAAGCAACGGCCCACAACCATGGGCCGCGACCACGTAGTTGAAGACCGGGATACGATCCTGAACAGCCCGCCCGACATCCTGCTGACCAACTTCAAGATGCTCGACTACGTGCTCATGCGCGCAAAGTACCAGCGCCTGTGGAACCTCAACCTGACGGACCCGGGATTGCTCAAGTACCTGGTGCTCGACGAGCTGCATACCTACGACGGTGCGCAGGGCAGCGACGTGGCCAACCTGATCCGGCGGCTGAAGCTCAAGTTTGGGATGGAACGGGGGGAACTTTGCCCCGTGGGTACAAGCGCAACGGTAGGAGAGGAGAAGCAGGGCGTCGATCTGCTGTGCCAGTACGCGGGTAAGATCTTCGGCGAATCATTCAGCCCGCAGGCCATCATCGGGGAAACGCGCCTGAGCGTTGAAGATTTTTTTACGGGCCAACCCCACGCCGTGCTCCCGGATGATTTCCGACCGGAAACCCTCCAGTTTCAGAAAGACGAAACCTTCGTGGGCTACCTCGGCCGGCAGCGAAAAATATGGGGGATCGATCAGCGTGATAGCCCGTCGGAGGTCGGGGATTGGCTGAAAGGTTCACCGCTCTTTAAAACCCTCATTGCATCCTGCGTCCGCGCCCCGATTAGTATCGCTGAGTTACTTAAAAAACTGGGCTATGCCTTTGAAACTTTCGGTGCCCTTACTCCCGCACTTCAGCGAGACCTTATCTACAGCCTGCTCAGTTTGGCCGACCTGGCCACCGACGCCGGAGATCGGCCACTGTTTGCCATTCAGGTACAACTATGGCTGCGGGAACTGAGCGGCATTGTTCGGGAAATGGCGACGGAGCCGGGCTTTCGGTGGCGACTTCCCGGCCGGACGAAGGAAACGAACGACATCGCCGCGCTGCCGGTCTGGAACTGCCGGGACTGCGGCGAAAACGGATGGCTTTCCGCAAAACCGGAGAGCCACGACCGCTTCATCACCGATACGACCGCTATTTTTGATAAATACTTCGGCTTCGATAATACCGTATGGTTCCTGACCGACCACGCCATTGAAAAGGAAGAGCGGGAGTACGAACCGACGGAAGAAATGACGGTCTACGCGGACCCCGAAACCCTTTTTTATTTTGGTGCGGAGCGGGAGGGGCTTGTCCGGGTCCACGCCTGCCGCAAGTACGACGAGCACAAGAGCAGCCACCGTTGCCCGCGCTGCAACAGCGGTAATGGCGTAACGATCGTTGGCGGCCGCACGGCTACGCTGGCCAGCATCATCACCGGGCAAGTGCTGGCGACGGAGCTGGACGAGACAAAGGAGCGCGACCGCAAGGTGCTGGCCTTCACCAACTCGGTACAGGATGCCGCCCACCAGGCTGGTTTCATCCAAAGCCGGAACTATAATTTCAGCTTTCGCACCGCCCTCCAGACTGCGGTGAAAAACAACCAGCGAAATCCTTCGCTGGCCAGCTTGCAGCAAACTTTTTCCAGCACCTGGCGTGGTATTCTGGACCAGGAATACCCCGGAGAAGGAACGGAAGCTTACGTTAATCAGTTCTTCCCCGCACGGTTGCACGGCAAGGAGCAACCCCGGGATTACGTCGGGGAAGGCGGGGGCTACCAACGGCGGTTTCTCGAAGAATTTGACCTGGCGATTGACTGGCAGATCGCTTCGGAATTCGGCTATAATGCGACCGTTGGCCGAACGCTGGAGAAGACGGGAACCTGTGCGGTGAAAATAGACCCCGACCGCCTCAACCAGGTGTATCCGCTGGTGCGTGAGTGGCTGGCGAGCAACGCCATCGTTGGCGTAGACGATAAAAATTTCCTCCATTTTCTTACCGGATTACTCCTGCGGATGCGGCAACGGGGCGCAGTGAGCCATCCCTTTCTTGAGAAATACCGGACCGAAGGCGCTACCCAGTGGAACCTGAATTATACGAGAGACCGGCGGCACTTTTTAAACCAGACCTTCGGCTCGCGGTCTCGTTTTCCCCGCCCGGTGGTGACCGGTCCGCTGCGGGGAGACTTGCCGCTCGACGGTACGTACACCAACCAGCGCAACTGGTTTCACGCCTGGTTTCGCCGGTGTTTTCCGCTGGCGGCGGATACGACCACGGTGATAAACGAGTGGTACCAGGAGCTTTTCCCTCAACTCGAAATTACGGGTATCGTGGATGCAGTTGCGGGTAAGGAAGGCACAAATTACTGCCTGAACCCCACTGCTGTTTTGGTGGGCGCGGACGCAGGTGCAGTGGAATGTTTAAAGTGCAATGACCGCCAGACGGTTTTCGTTGACGACGAAAGCATGGTCGGTATGCCCTGCATCAGCTACGGCTGTACCGGCGTGTACGCAACGGACGAAGCCAGTACACCGAACTACTACCGGGCCGTCTACAACCGCCGCAGGGCTCCGCGCATCTACGCCACCGACCACACCGGATTACTGGACCGCGCGGACCGGGAAGGCAAGGAGTACGACTTCAAAAACAGACCCAATACCGACTCGCTCAACACGCTGGTCGCTACCTCAACCCTGGAGATGGGCATCGACATCGGAGACCTGAACGTGGCCATGCTGAGCGGCGTCCCTCCGTTGCCATCAAACTTCCTGCAGCGGGTAGGCCGGGCTGGCCGTAAAAGTGGCTCCGCCCTGGTGCTCAATATTGCTGCCGCCAACAGCCACGATTTATTCTACTTCGAGGAGCCCGGCGAAATGATGGCCGGCAAGGTCCATACCCCCGGCTGTTTCCTCTCGGCCAAAGAGATCATCAAACGGCATTTCCTGGCGTATCTGATCGACTCCTGGTCCGCGCTCGATCCGGGCAGAAACGGCATCCCCGCCCGGCTTAAAGACGTGCGGCTGTACCCGGACCGGCTCAACGACCCGGAGTGGTTCCCGAACCGCCTCCAGGCTTTCATCGGCGCTGAAGGAGCGGCGCTTTTGGTTCGCTTTCGCAGCGGTTATACGGACGATGAAATAGAGCAAACTACGTTCACCGAACTTGAAGCGTATCTCCTGAAGGGCTACCTGGCGCAGCGGGTGGTGCGTTGCTTCCGGCAGTTGGTGGACGACCTGCAGGCCCTGACCCGCAGTGGAGCGTCTGCCCAAAAAGAAATAGACAGTGGTAAATACGGTAAGGAAGACGAGGCCTTTAAAGAACTCAACCGCCAGATCAAAAGCCTGCGCGCCGCACGCCGCAAGGTGGAAGACCGGCAGACGCTGGAACAACTGACCAACTACGGTCTCTTGCCCAACTACGCCTTCCCGGAAACGGGCGTAACGATGACCGGGGAAGTGATGACGATGCTGCGCCGCGAAGACGGGCCGCCGGAGTTTGTTCCCGTCATCATCGAGACCGTTCGTTCGGCAAAGTCTGCACTACGGGAAATGGCTCCGGGAAGCCAGTTCTACACGCAGGGCTGGCGGCTTCCGGTTACGGGCATAAACACGACCGACTGGGAGGAAGTGTACGAAGAGTACCGTTTCTGCGGCAAGTGCGACAACCTGCAGCCTGCCGCTGAAGTCGGGGCGCAGCTGTGCCCCGTATGCAGCGACGCCAGTTTCGGGACGCTCGATAACCTGCACGGCTTCTATCGGCTGCGGGAAGTGAAGGCTACCGCCAAACGGGACAAGGCAACCATAAAGGACGAGCGGGAAGAGCGCGAACGGGGGGGGCACCTGATTTCTCGCCATTTTGATTTCCGTACGAGTGAAAACCGGGGCGCTTTTGCCTTACGGGATATTCCCTTCGGCGTAGAATACCGGACCCAGGTGTTGATGCGGGAAGTCAACGCAGGCCATCGCAACCACCAGCAAAAAGGCCGGTCTTTGGAAATTGCCGGCAAACGGGTGAACGGGGCCGGCTACATCACCTGCCGGCAGTGCGGTAAATCTACCTTACACCAGCGCAAGGAAGAAGACGCCCGGGAAACAAAAAAAGCTGAAGACTATCACTACCCGTACTGCCGGCACCGGGAACACGCTTACACCGGCGAGCAGGACGAGGTAATGAAAGAGTTGTTCCTGCTGCGGGAGCTGCGGTCTGAAGTACTAAAACTGCTCCTGCCCATTCAGGAGTTTGAGACGGAAGAGCATATCGGTATGTTCATGGCGGGCATTTACCTGGGCCTCCGGCATTACTACGGTGGCAACCCCCAGCACATCGATTTATACGAACACTGGGAGTTCAACCCGGAAACGAACCGCTTCGATGTGTACCTCATCATGCTGGACAACATCCCCGGAGGTACGGGCTATTTATCCAAGCTGTTTACCCCGGAAATTATAACCGAGGTGTTGAAACTTGCTTACCGGCAAATCAAGGGGTGCAGCTGTCAGGATCGGGGGTTAGATGGGTGCTACCACTGCATCTTTTCTTACGCAACCCAGCACTTTAGCCACAAACTGAGCAGGGCCGAGACGGAGCGGCTCTTCGGAAGAATCCTTGAATCTTGTAACGATTGGGAGACGATGGGCAGCCTGAAGGCCATCGGAAACAACAGCCAGATTGAAGAGAGTGAACTGGAGCGGCGGTTCATCCGGCTGTTCCGGACACTGGCGCGCCAGGAAGACAGCGGATGGAAGTACAAAGAAGTCAACATAGACGGTGTTTTGAATTATGAGCTGACCTTTGAGGCGGAAGATCGGAAGTACGTCTATGATGTTGTCCCACAGTTTTCGCTTGGGCAGGCACAGGGAGTTGGCCTGCATACGGATGCCGATCACCTTATTCGGTTAAAAGCCGCCAGGGAAGAAGGTGAGGATTTAGGCTACAATGAGATAGCGGCGCGGACGCAGGTGCCATGTTTCCTGGACGGCTGGGCCTACCACGCTTCCCAAACCAACGCTCGCTTTCCGGGAGACGTGGCCCGCCGCCATGCCGTAGCAAAGTCCGGGCGTTACTTGAGTTGGACGCTGAGCTTCCCCGACGTATCCGAAGCGGAGCAGGCCCTGGGCATGGAGGATAAAAACCAAAAGAACAAGAACGCTGATGAATTGGCGCGGGCTTTCACCTCAGGGGAGGGCAAAGGCCGTGGAATACTACTTGGCTTGCCGGGCAAGCAGGGGCTGGGCACCTTCGGTAAGGAAGAGACCAACTTCGGCCGTCTTCGGTGGTGGTTGGAGCGGGGGCTGAAACCTGAGACATTGCAGTTGGCCGCTATTGCCTACCTGACCTGCCTGCAGCACGATGCCTCCGCCAAAAACTTCACCCCTCGGGATGCTGCCCTGATGGTGACGGGCAAAGCGCTGATTGATGTCTTTTCGCCGGTTACGAAGCCCACTCCGGAAACCGTGGCGTACTTAGACAACCTGCCCCCCATGAACTCAGGGCGTTTTAAAGCACTTGCTTTTTCCCGCTTGGTGAACAACGGAATGTATTACCGCTTAACGGCGGAAGCCGAAGATGACCCGGCGCTTGGGTTTGATAAAGATAGCTGGTATTTATTCTGGCGAATATTCAACCTCCTGCAAACGGTTAGTGACGAACCCCCGCAGCTGAAAATAATTGGTAGCGGACTGGGCGCTGCCCTCAGCTTGGAGTACGCTGCGCCTAATAGTGTAGTAAGTACTCCGGCTTCCGAGTCCGTATTGCCGGAAATAAAGAAGATCCTGACTTACTACGATCCACCTTATCATGATCTGGTAACGTCTATCCATAAAGCAGGGAAACTGAGCCGCAGAGATTTAGAAGGAGAGTTTAACCTGCTGAACGAAAGGGGCGAGGTGATGGCGGCGGCAATAATTGGCTCGGTGTCGTCAAAGATTGTTGTTGGTCCCTTCTCTGAGACAGACGCTGCGTGCTTCCTTGAGCAAGGTTATTCTATCCGTACTCCAGACTCCCTTAACCCTGATGAATTATGAACCATTTAGCCATCTATGATAAAGTGTGGGAAGCTATTTTTGGCCTCCCCCGTCATGCGCAGAAGAGCTTTTCAGACTTTGTCCGGAAATTTCGGGAGAACAGCAAGAGTAGTGGTATCCATCTGGAGCCGATCAGTACGTTTGCGGACCCCCAACTGCGGACCGCCCGGGTGTCCAATAAGTACAGGGCCATCATCCGGGTGCCGAAGACCGGTACGACTTACCACCTGCTTCACGTAGACAACCACGATGAGGCGATGGCCTGGGCCAGAAGAAAGGTCTTCAACTGGAACGAAAATACGGAGAGCTACCAGGTGTACACCATTCCTGAGGCAACGGAAGTGGAATCCCCGGCCCTTCAACCTCCCACTGCACCTGCGGCCGCGCCCAACTCCATATTTGCTCAAACGGACGATGAACTCCTGGCCATCGGTGTCCCGGAAGTTCTTTTACCATCTGTACGCCAGGTAAACGATCAGGATTCACTGGAACAACTCTACGACTACCTGCCAATTGAAGCCCTGGAGAACCTTTCGATGCTGCTGGAAGGTGCGGAGTACCACACCATACTACGGGAAGTAGATGCCGGAAAATCCAATGCTGAAAACAGGACAGAGCAGGAACAAAGCGCCAATAACCAGCGCAGTTTCTTTGACCTGACGGACGATGACCTGCTGAACGAAATGCTGAGCGGACGGGTAGCGAAGTGGCGGATATTCCTGCACCCCAGCCAGCGTAAAATTGTCGAAGGCCAATTTAAGGGGCCGACGAAGGTAACCGGTGGTGCGGGCACAGGAAAGACCGTTGCCGCACTACACCGTGCCCGGATGCTAGAGCAGCAGGGTAAAGCCACAAGGGAGCAACCCATCCTGTTTACAACTTACACAAAAGCACTAAGTCAAAACCTGGAAAAGGAACTCCAGGCGTTGGGGTGTAATCCTGTCATCGTACAACTCCGTAGCGTTGATGCTTTCGTGGTAGAGTCTGCCCGCGCGGCAGGCCTGATTGATGGCGGTAAAATTCTGGACTTTCCGGGCAGCAAAACCGCGCTTAACCTTTGGCGGGAAGTAACGGACTTTCGCACTTCACCATTCTCACCGAACTTCCTGGATGATGAGTACCGTGAGGTTCTGCTGCACCAAAACATTAAGGACAAAGCGACTTACTTCACCGCCTCCCGCCGTGGTCGCCAGCGCCGCGTAACCAGGAAAGACAGAATGGAGATATGGGAGTTGTTTCTGGCCTATGAAGAGGAGAAGCAAAGACAAGGATACCACGACCTGTACGAAATCTATAACTTGTTGACGGGGCACTTCGATGCGCTTCAGGAAAAGCCTTTCCGCCACGTAATTGCGGATGAGCTACAAGACTTCAGCAACGTTCATCTTCGGTTATTGCGCAGTGCTGTTGCCGAAGGTGCAAATGACCTTTTCCTGGTCGGGGATCCGCTACAGAAGATCTACCGCCGGCGGATCGTGTTCAGTGAGGCTGGCATCAATATTCGTGGCCGCCGTAGTCAAAGATTGAAGATCAATTACAGAACTACGGAGCGTATCCGGAAGGCTGCGATCAACGTCGTCCGTGGGATTGAATTCAGTGACTTTGAAGATGGTGTGGAGCCGGTCAAAGGGTACGTGAGTCTACGGATCGGCCAGGAACCTAGCTATGATGTGTTCCGGACGAAGGAGGAAGAAGTGGCCAGTGTTGTCAGGCAGCTGAGTGATTACTTATCGGCAAAAGAAACGGGGGGGCGGGCGGTTCCTGCTCAGGAGATATGTATAGCCACCCGTCGGCGATCGGATGCTAAGGTATTTCGAAAAGCATTGCACCGGGCGGGAATCCCTTACTACGACTTGACCGAAGGCCGGGTACCAACCGGCGATGTTGAAGGCGGCGTACGTCTGTCTACGTTCCATAACCTCAAAGGGCTGGAGTTCAAGGTGGTGTTTCTGGGGAACTTGAGTAAAAGCACTTTCCCGTTTCATCCCGCAGATTTTCAGAACTGGACGGAAGGTGAACGGGAAATGCACCATGAAAGGGAACGATCATTGCTATACGTTGCCATCACCAGAGCAATTGTAGAAGCGCACCTGAGTGGGGTGGGAGAGAGGTTTGAGTAGGTAAGGGGGCGCGAAACACCACGATCACTCGTTTGAGCTTCGCTGCTACTTCGTGGTCACCAGAATAGCTTATTATTCCGCCTCCCCTGACTGCTGAACTACTGTTCCGCGTAGAATCCCTACCCCCTCATCCCCCCAATCATCTCCGCAAAAACATGCCGAACCAAATCAACCGCCCTTTCACTGCCCGCCACGTCTGGCGGTAAAGAAGGTACGGAGCCTTCTTCCTCCGCCTCCGTTAAAAGGGAAAAGTGAAGCATGGCCACTTTTTGCGCAGCATTAACCATTACCTGCGGCGGTAAGCCGAGCTCCAGCACCCGCTCGATCCGGTGGATGGAGTCTTCGTAGTTGCGCTCGGCGCAGAAGACGTTGATGGCGGCTCCTTCGTAGGCGATGAACTCCTGCAGGTGGTAAGCGCCGCCCTTGCCGGGGGAGAAGTGGGTGATCTGCCGGTCGGGGCCGAGCAGGTGGGCCATTGACCGGAGCTTTTCGCCGTCGTTGGTGTTGCGCAGGTACTGGCTTACGCCGAAGAGGTAGTCGGGGTGTTCCTCGACCATTTTATCGGCCGTGGCCTGCGCTTCGTCGTCGAGCCCGGCGGCGAAGAGTGCGCCGACGAGGTCGTTGGTCAGCTGGGGATATTCGGGGAGGTCTTCGTGGATTTCGCGGAGGCGCTCCACGTGGGCGGCGGGGTTGCGCTGAAAGCTTTTGAAATAGAAGCTCTGCTCTTCGGTGACGTCTTCGGGCAGCACGCGGTTGGGATCGAGGGTGAGCTGGATGCCGTGTTCCTCGGCCAGCCAGTCGAAGCGGAGTTTGAGCTGGACCTGGTCCTGCGAGTCGTCGTCGTCATCGGAGATCTTGCCGTGGAAAAACTGGTGGTCGTCTCCGAGGGTATCGCGCAGGTGCGCTTCGACGTGTTTGAGGTAGGCCTTTTTACCGCCCCGCTTGCGCCAAAAACGGACGCTTTTGCGGAGTTCGTTGAAGGCCATCACGTACAACTCCTCGTAGGAACTGACCGGGCGCGGCCCCGTCCGGAAGCTCCCGTTGATGTGCTCCGCGTCGGCCTGCTGCTGCTCGCGGTAGACGAGTACTTCCCAGATTTCATCGAGCATCTCCTGCCGGTAGAGGATGGTGGAATGCGGATCGTCCACGTCTTTACCCCGCCGGATGTCCTGAAAAAACTGGCGGTAGCTAACGAAGACGGCCTCCGCATCCCGGTCCGTCATCCGGGGCCTTTTGCGGGCGATGGCCACTACGGCTTGCTCGATGGAAAAGAGAAGGGACATTAGCTGGGGAGCGGGCATGATGGTCTGTAGATTGATTGACGCACAATAACGTGTATTTTAGGCTGTTTTTTGGACATTGGGCGGTCATTTTGTGCTACACAAAACGTTGCAGGGGTATGATTTTTTTGGCGCGGCCGCAGGTGCAGGGGGAGGTTCCCGGTAGCGGTGGCTTTAGCCGCCATGCTTAGGGGTTGCCGAAGAATAATCTATCCGTCTAAAAAATGGTGCTCCCACTTCCAGTCTGACCTGCTGCCACTGAGACGTAGCTATGGCTATGTCTCAGCGTCATCAAATCAAACTGGAAGCGCGATCACTCATTTTCGCCAGAATACATTATTCTTCGGCAACCCCTTAGCTGCTAACGCGCGCCAACTTTCCCTTGCTTAAAGGATGTTCACCGCGCATGACCATCTTAGAAAAGTACAAGGTTAACTGGTTCCACGAACTCTCCTACGAGCGCGGCATCCGGAAAGTCCGCAAAGGGAAAATGCATGCCAATCCGCAGAACCGTACCCAGACAGCCCTCAGCGATCCCTACGAGATGTATTTTGGCGATGTAGTAAACGATCCACTAGGCTGTCTAATCTGACAGTCTTAACCCATAACGGGTTTTTATCGTTGAAACGCGGAGCGTTTTCTTTGGAATAGCCCCTTTCGCTACGCGGCTACCT
>CAYWMW010000154.1:0-5967 GCA_964458975.1 uncultured Lewinella sp.
TTGTTCCGCGACCCCTAAAGCTTCACAAATCGTTTCACAAATCTGCGGCCTTGCTCGTCCTTCAGCGTAAGGAAATAGGTTTGGCTACCGGCCAGCGCCTTCACGTCGAGGTCGAAATCAAGGGTACGGGCCTCGTGCCGTTGTACCTCCCGGCCGAGGATGTCGGTAATGGTTACCGTCAGCTTACTTCCGGTTAGGTCCGGCCGCTGGAGGCGAACGTTGAGGATGTTCTGGGCCGGGTTGGGGAAGAGCGCGAACCGGAGGGCTTCGGAGAAGTCATTGACGGCCGTCGGGGATTCACAACGGCAGGTGAAGGTGAACACCTCGTCGGTCGTAGCGGGGTTGCCGTCGTCGCAGGCGGCACCTTCCGTACAGTCGGGTACAACGTAAATCTGGTAGTCTTCCACCTCGCCGAAGACATTGCCGCAGGGCCGCGCCGGGTTGGGGTCTCCGAAGGCCATCCGAACCCGGAGGCGGGTTTCGCCGATGGCTGCGTCGGTTGGCACGACGACGGTTGCAGTGGTTACGTTGTTATCGTCGAAGGAGGGGAAAACGATAAGCTCCGTCGCATTGTCGAAAATAGTGTCTTGGTTCCAGTCGATCCAGGCGAACATAGAATCCAGGCCAAAGACGGCGTTGGCGGTTACCTGTAGGATGTACTCTTCCCCGAGGGTGAGGTCCGTTGCAATGTCGGTAAAGTCGGAGTAAGCAGACTGTTCGGAGGCGTTGAAGATGTTTTCGATCTCGACCAGGGAAATCCAGTCTGCTCCGGTGCCGGCGGAACCTGCGGCTTGGCAGTATTCCCGGATCACAACGCCTCCGGTACAGTTGCAGTCGTCGTCGAAGGTTGATCCTTCAGAGTCCGGGTTGCCGTCGTCGCAGGCCACACCGGGGACACAGCCCTCTGCGATGATCTCAACGTTGTAGTCTTCTACTTCGCCAAAGAGATCACCACAGGGCTCGGCCGGGTTGGGGTCGGCAAATACGACCCGGACGCGCATCCTGGCGTTGCCCAACGGGGCGTCAGCAGGTACGGAGACCTGGGCGGTGGCAATGTTGTCGGTCAGGGTCGAGAATACGATTTGTTCCGTCTGGTTATCAAAGATCGTATCCTGGTTAAAATCGATCCACGCGAAGACGGAGTCCAGCGAGAAGGTAGTATTAAGCTCTACGGACATGGTGTAGGTGTCGTCCTTTGAAAGGAAGGTAGAGATGTCGGTAAAGTCGGAATAAGCCGTTTGGTCGGAGACGTTGTCTATTCCGTTCAGGCGTACCCTTCTGATCCAGTCTCCTCCGGTTCCGGTAGCACCGGCCGCCTGGCAGAACTGCCCGCTCTCAATGATCTGGCCGCCGTTGCAGGAGCAATTTTCGTCGAAGGTCTCACCGCCGGTGAAAGGGTTGCCGTCGTCGCAGGCCGCGCCGGGAGTACAATCTGCGGCCAGGATGGAAATGGCGTAGTCTTCCACTTCGCCAAAGATGGAGCCACAGGGCTCGGCGTTGTTGATGCCGTCGAAAGCGACCCGGACCCGGAGGCGGGTGATGCTGGGTACAGCATCTGCGGGCACGGTGAAGGTCGCTGTCACCTGAATGACCGTGTCGATGGTCGAGATGATGGGGAAGACGATCTGCTCCTCATCGTTGTCGAACGTGCCGTCGCGGTTAAAGTCGATCCAGGCGAAGACGGAATCCTGCTCAAAGGCACCGTTCAGCCCTACGGTGATCGTCTGCGTCGACCCGGCTGTGATTTCGGTGGAAATATTCGTGAAGTCAGCGTACTGGCTTTGCTCGGATGCATTGTCGATGGTATTAAGCTGTACCCGGTTGATCCAGTCTCCGCCGGTTCCGGCCGCACCTTCGGCGCTACAGTAGGAGGGGAAAGTGAAGCCTCCGGAGCATTCGCAGTCTTCGTTCAGGGCCTCTCCTGTGGTGAAGGGGTTGCCATCGTCGCAGGCGGCGCCGATGACGCAGGCATCGGAGAGGAAGGTTACCGTGTAGTCTTCTACTTCTCCGAACAGGGTGTCGCAGGGCATCGCGGGGTTGGGGTCTGCGAATACTACCCGGACGCGCATCCGCGTGGTCCCGTCGGTAAGGGTGTCGGGTACGGTCAGGTTGGAGGTCGCCGTCAGGTCAGTGATGGAGCTGAAGACGAGCTGTTCGGAGTCGTTGTCAAAGATGCCGTCAGCGTTGTAATCGATCCAGGCGAAGACGGAGTCCGACCCGAAGGCAGCGTTCAGGCCGACGCTCATGGTGTAGTCTTCTCCGATGAGGAGGTTGGCGTTTTGGTCCGTGAAGTCAGAGTAACTGGTTTGTTCTGAGGCATTGTCCAGGTCCCCGAGCTGAACGCGATTGATCCAATCTGCACCAGTGCCGCTTGCACCTGCGGCCGCGCAATATGCTACGTTGCCCATGTCGATGCTGTAATCTTCTACTTCACCGAAGATGTCTCCGCAGGGTTCGGGGCCGGCGTCACTGAAAACGGACCGGACGCGCATAACGGTCAGCCCACGCAGGGTGGTGGTCGGGACGGTGAAGTTGGCCGTAGCCACGTTGTTCACAAAGTCACCAAAGGAGATCAGTTCTGTTTCGTTGTCAAAGACTTCATCCTGGTTGTAATCAATCCAGGCGTAGGCGACGTCGAGGTCGAAAACGCTGGCCAGGGTAACGGCGATTTCGTAGCTTTCGCCTGGTTCCAGACTGGTGGAAATGCCCCGAAAGTCAGAGTAGCCGGTTTGCCCGCTGGAGTTGTCGATGGTGTTCAGGCGAACGTTGGAGATGAAGTCTCCACCGGTACCGTCGGCTCCGGCAGCGTCGCAGTATTCCAGCGCACTTACGCCTCCGGCGCAGTTACAGTCGTTGGTGTAGGTTTCCCGGATGGTGTTCGGGTTGCCGTCGTCGCAGGGTGTCCCGATGAGGGTGTCGTCTAAGTCGGGGCAGATGTCGAGTTCGTCGCAAACGCCGTCGCTGTCTGTATCCACCGTTGCTTCTCCGCAGAAGTTGACGTTGATGTCTGCCTCAAAAATGCCCCGGCCGTGGGTTCCGATTCTTATCTTTTTGGTGGCGTACTGAATTTCAATGTCCCGCACGTCGGTATGGGGCAGGGCGCCGAGCTCGACCCAGTCGGGCAGCGAGTTGTCCCGGTAAAAGACGCCGAGGTGGGTGCCCGCGAAGATGCCGCCGGGGCTGTCCCGATACAGTTCAATTGACCCAACGGGTACGTTGGGCAGGGCGCCCGAAATATTGGTCCAGCTATCACCACCGTCGGTAGACCTGAAAACCTTATTGCTGTTGGCGTACCCGGCTACGGAGATGTAGAGGGTGTTTTCGTCGGTAGGGTCTACTTCCAGATCGGTGATTGCTCCGTTGGCAGGCGTGTTGAGGCTCGTCCAGTTAGCGCCCTGCTCGCGGCGGTAGAGGTCCGCATTGCGCGCCGCGTAGATGCGGTCAGGATTGGTAGCGCTGATTGCGATTTGGTTGAGGTCGGCACCGTTGGCCAGGCTGGGGCTGATGGCCGTCCAGCTGTTGCCCCGGTTGTTGCTTTCGTAGACCCGGTCGTAACCCGCGATGATTCGGCTGGGGTTGGAGGGGTCGAGCTTGAAGGGGGTTTCCCAGGCACCTTCGCCGTCTTGTCCGGGCGGGGAGATGTTGGTGTTGCTCCCGTTTTGGTTGCGGCGCATGCCTCCGTTTTGGTACTCCCAGTAGAGGATGGTCGCATCGGTGGGGTCGATCTCGGTGACCATGCCGTCTCCGGTGGGCGCGAAGTCGTCCCAAACACCGGCCGCGTTGCGGTACATGCTGCCGTTGTCCTGCGAGCCACCACTGATGACCTGGGGGTCAGACTGGGCGGTGGCAATGTCGTAGTACTGCGTGATGAGCAGCCCGTCGCTAATAGCCTCAAAGGTGTTCGTCGTTACGTCCAGGCGCTCAATGCCTCCGTCGTGACAGAAGTAAATTTTGTCGTTTTCCAGCGGGTTGACGAAGACGTTTCTGATGTCTACGTGCATCAGGTACAGCCCGTCGCGGCCGAGCCAGTCCGACAGTTTTTGGTAGTTGTTGCCTTCGTTGCCAGACCGGTAGAGCTCGAAGTAACCGGAGTATAGCTGTGTGTCGTCTTGTGGAGAAACAGCGGTGTGCTGCGCGGCATTAGATTCCCGGAGGTCTTCAGAGACGGGGAAGCTATCACCCTGATCGGTGGAACGGTAGAGCTTATCACCGTAGGTGATGAATACTTTCTGGAGGTCAAGCGGCGTGAGGGCAATGCGGGGGGTGCTGTTGCCAAAATCCCGGATCATTGTCCAGCTCACTCCGCCGTTGGTGCTCTTGAAGAACTCTCCGTTACCGGAGGTAGCGAAGGCGATATTGGCGGAGCCGGGGGAGAATTTGACTTCCCGGGCGTTTATGTTTTGTACCCGTTCTGCCGAAGCAAAAGCGTCGGTGGTCATGTAGATTCCCCTGCTGGTGGCCACTAGCATTTTGTCCGGGTTGGTGGGGTCGGGTTCAATCCAGTAGATTTTTACATTGGCAGTGAAAGGGAAGGCGATGGGGGTCGGGTTCCAGGTTGCGCCGCCGTCGGTAGATTTGAATACGCCCAGCCCCGGAGGGCCGTACCAAACGTGGTCACTTACGGCGATGTAGAGGTGGTCCGGGTTTTGGCGATTTACTACGACGCTGCTGACGGAGAGAAAGGGAAGGCCGTCTCCCAATGCCTGGTAGGAGCTGCCGCCGTTTGTGGTTTTCCAGACGCCGCCGTTGGCGGTGCCGACGTAGAAGGTAGCGGCATCGGTGGGGTGAAAACCGATAGAAGTGGTTCGTCCCATCCCGATCTGGCCGGTGATGTAGTTTTCGTAGGAAATATTATCCCATTCGGTTTCCTGGAAGGAAACGGAGCTTTTCTGAGCGATTGCGGCGGTGGTGCGGCTGGGGATGTCCGCCCGTTTACCGTCCGGCGTGAGGTGCATTTTCCAGAAGTCCTGCCAGCGCTGGTACTTCACAAATTTGCCGTCCCGATGTTCACCCCGGCTAAGTTCAGCGAAGGAGACACCGGGGTGTTTTTGCTTGAAGTACTCGTCTGCTCGCTTCACGGTGGCCTGGAAGTCTGTCCCTGCTGACAGAATGGACTCCAGGCTTTCGGTTTCAGCTGTTTGCTCCGTACGCTGGGCGAGGAGTGGATGGGCTAAAAACGGAACAAGGAAGATGGTAGAGAACAATAGGTACTTTAATCTCATAGCTTTTTTATAAAGATGGGTTAAACGGATACGTGCGGGTATTTGTAGAGGGTGCAAAGTTTCTTTTACCAGTATGTTTCGGGTAAAAGCTTGTAACACAGTGACAATATAGCCAAATAATTGGGAAAGTTTGATTTTGTGGTGGGGCCTCCGAGAGGGCAATTGCTTTTGATAAAATGGGCGCTCAAACATCGAGTGGACCTCGTAGACAGAGTGTCCGATATTTTATTGTTGGCGAGACGATTTTTAATTCTTCCGCCGAGCCTTGCGCATCCGTCCGGCCCATAAACCCCCTCCCCAACCCCTCCCCACGGGGGAGGGGCTTATGAAAACGCTTCGCGTTTTTAGCCGAAGGGTTAACTAATTTAATTGGTCAGGTTACATACCCTACCTCGAAGCATCCGGCTAGCCTAAAATCGATTGCTCTGAGACCTCCGGAAGTTTATGCCAAATTTCTACCGAAGCAACCCACGATAAACCGTTTTGCCCACAACCCGTTACATGAGAACAAGCCAACTCCCAATACCATGTCCCTCCAACAAACCTCTTTCCTCATCCTCATAGTTTTACTCGGCTTACTCGTTGTAGCGGGTTTTTTCCCTTCTCCGCTTACCATTATGCTGGTGGCGGGTACTAGTTCAGCGCTGGTGTTACTTCAGTGCTACGTTATTCTGCGGGACGACTCCGCGCCCGCCCCCAAAAAGCGCCCCTACCTGAACCAGTTTCGGCAGAAATAGTCTGTAGG
>CAYWMW010000154.1:6067-10463 GCA_964458975.1 uncultured Lewinella sp.
CGGCAGGCCAATCGTGATGTTGATCGGGAAGGTGATCGCCAGCGCCATCGGGAGGTACAAACCGGGGTCCGCCTTCGGAACGGCCATCTTCATCGCTGCCGGAACGGCGATGTAGGACGCGCTGGCGCCCAGGATGGCGAGGATGAACCGGTCGCTCGGGTCACCGGAAAAGAAACCGGAAATCACCGCAATGGTGACGCCAATAACCAGGGGCATGATGATCGCAAAAAGAATGGGGATGATCCCCCCCCTCAGGAAGCCCTTCAGGTTGCGCCCGCTGGTGATGCCCATATCGAGGAGGAAGAGTACGAGGAAACCCTTGAAGATGTCGTTCGTGAAGGGCCTGATGCCTTCGGCCTGCTGCTCGTTGGCCAGCAGACCGATCAGTAAGCTTCCCAGAATGAGGAGAACACTGCCGTTGGTGAAGGCGTGGCGGATGGCGTGGCGCTTCTTGATCTGGTCGGACTCGTCCTTATGGAAAATGGAAATCAGTAGCAAGCCCATGATTATGGCTGGTGCCTCCATCATTGCCATCAGGGCCACGAGGTGGCCGTGCATCGGCAGGCCTTTCATCTCCAGGTAGTTCACGGCGGTCACGAAAGTTACCGCACTCACTGACCCGTAGGCGGCAGCGATGGCCCCGGCGTTGAAGACCGTAGTAACCCGGCGCATCAAAAAGAAAGTGATGACCGGGATCAGGATCGCAGAGCCGAGGCCAAACAGAATGGTCGCCATCACTTCCTGGTTCAGCGCCTCGTGGCGGAGTTCGTTTCCGCCCTTAAAGCCAATGGCGAACAACAGGTACAACGAGATGAATTTGGACGAATTCGGCGGAATCTCCAGGTCACTCTTCAGCAAAACCGCAACTACGCCCAGAATGAAAAAGAGCAGCGCAGGGTTCTGTAAATTCTCGATGATCAGGTCAGTATTCATAGCAAGTAGTTTGGCTGGTGCGTACCGGTAACCGCTTCCTGATCGGGAGGTAACCAGGACGAAGGAAGACCAATACTGTTTTTATAAAGGGTGTCTTTCGGCTAATTGATCCACTAATCTATTCGCGCCTTTGTTTAGTTATGTTTCATCACAAACGAAGTCCCGCTTGTGCCGCAAAAGTAGAGCGGGCAGATGGATAATTTGTATTTATACTTTTAATGGAAAGTATAAATTATTTTTATGGTTTTTGATCTGCCACCAACTCATCCAGTCAAATCCGCGCCTTGCCTTCCGCCAGGACATTTTTTTTCGGGGGCGCGGCCGCAGGTGCAAAGGAGGAGTAATAAGGAGCAGGGTAGGCCTGGCTTCAGCCGGAGCCTTGAAAAGGGAATGATCAAGGCTCCGGCTGAAGCCGGGGCTACTGTGGGGTTACAATCGCCACGCCCCAAAAAAAACACTACCTTACCCCACCAACGAAACAATAAAACTTGCCCACCCAAGCCCACCCCCCAACCACCGGAGCCCGCATCGCCATCCGTGGCGAAGACTTCCTCGTTTACGACGTGAAGCACTACGGCGGTGAACACTACCTGATCTCAGGGGAGGGCGTGAGCGAACTGGTGCGTGGGCAATACTACACCTTTGATACCGCGCTGGACGAGTTCGAACTCATCGCACCGGAAAACACCGTATTGGTGCCCGATACCGACAGCGGCTACCGCAAAACGAAACTCTACCTCGAAACCCAGGTCCGCAACGCCTTCACCACCAGCGAAAAAATAACGGTGGCCGATAAGGGCGCGCTCGATCTGGCCACCTACCAACTCACCCCCACCACCAAAGCCCTGGCCCTGCCCCGGGCACGCCTCCTGATCGCCGACGGGGTAGGCCTGGGCAAAACGATTGAAGTCGGCATCCTGCTGGCCGAACTGATGAAACGTGGACGGGGCAAACGCGTACTCGTACTCGCCCTCAAAAGCATCCTCGCTCAGTTTCAGCAGGAGATATGGTCGCGCTTCAGCATCCCGCTGGTGCGGTTAGACAGCCTGGGCATCGCCAGGATCAACGCCGAAATACCGGCCAATAAAAACCCTTTCGACTACTTCGACAAGACCATCATCAGCATCGATACGCTGAAGAACAACGCCCGCTTTCAGCACTACCTGGAACAGACGAGGTGGGATGTGATCATCATCGACGAATGCCACACCGTTGCCAACCCCGGCAGCCAGCGCGGCCAACTGGCCAACCGCCTGAGTGAACGCTGCGACAGCCTCATCATGACCTCCGCCACCCCCCACAACGGCAAGCGGGAGAACTTCGCCAACCTGATGTCGATGCTGGAGCCCACCTCCGTGCCGCGCAACCTGGAGTTTACGCGGGAGACGATCGACAAATACTTCGTCCGCCGCTTCAAAAAAGACATCGACGATGCCGCCGTGCAGTCCAACTTCCGGGAGCGGGAGGTGATCGCTACCCACACGAAGCTGCACCCCGAAGAAGAAGCCTTCCTCGCCTGGCAGCAGGCGCTGAAGGCCCGCGAGGCCGCCGCCGGAAGGCAAATTCACCAGTTTTTCTCCATCATCCTCTTCAAGGCCTACCTCAGCAGCCCGGCCGCCGCAAAGGAAACGCTGGACAACCGGATGCGGAAACTGACGACTAAACTGGACGAAAACGCCGGCAATGAGATAGTAGAAGGCGTAAGCGACCTGGAGGCAGAATTTGATCAGCTTGAAGTAGGGCTTCGTCTATTGACGAAAGTTTTGCTCCCAGCGTCTCCTGACTCCGGGGGTGCTACGCTCTTGGTGCAGGGGCAAAATGTAAATGATGCAACCGATAAACAACCTAAAACGCGTAGCGTTTTCAAAAAGCCCCTCCCCCGCGGGGAGGGGTTGGGGAGGGGGTTCAACGACAGCAAACTAAACGCCCTCATAAAACTACTAAAAGACCTCGGCTGGAAGGGCAGCAAAAACGACGAGCGCATCGTCGTCTTCGCCGAGCGCATCGCCACCCTCACCTACCTGGAAAAAGAGCTCAGCCGGGCCTTCAAGCTGAAAGAAAGGGCCGTGCAGCGCTTCGATGGCTCCCTGACGGACGTAGACCAGCAGCGCGTCATCGAAGACTTCGGCACCGAGGCCAGCTCCGTCCGGTTGTTCCTCACCAGCGACGCCGGAGCGCAGGGCGTTAACCTCCACTATTTCTGCCACCGGATGGTCAACTATGACCTGCCCTGGAGCATCATCACGCTCGACCAGCGCAACGGCCGCATCGATCGTTACGGCCAGCAGCAAACACCGTTCATTCACTACCTGCTCGCGGAAAGCAGCGAAGACGGGCTGGCCAGCGACCTCCACATCCTGGAGCGCATCCGGGAGAAAGAAGAGGAGGTGAAAAATACCCTCGGTACGGTTGGCACGGTGCTGCAACTCTACGACAATAAAGCCGAAGAAGACCATACGGCGCGGGCGCTGGTGCAGGGGAAGCCGGACTACCTGGAAACCCCGCCCACCCCCGAAGAAGAAACCGCCGCTGGCCTGGAAGCCCTCTTAGCCCTCTACGCCGGAAGCAATGCCGGGCAGGAAACAAAGGTCTCCGTAAATACACTGTTGGACAAAGACGTCTCCTTCTACGAAAACGACTTCGCCTACTACCGCGAACTACTCGAATACCTCCAGCACACCGGCACCGTAGCCGAAGACCAAATCAAAATCCGCGAAGACCAGATTGACGTGAGTGCCAGCCCCGAACTCAAACCCCTGCTCGAAGATTTACCCCCCGAGGCCAAGCCCCGCAAAGGCGAAATATTCCGCCTCTCCACCAACCGGGAAACGGTGATGAAGGCCATCAGCGCCGCCCGGGGAGATACCTCCGGATGGGCCAAAACCCAACTCCTCTACGATCTCCACCCCCTGGCCCGCTACTGGATGAGCAAACTGGAAACCAGCATCGAAAAAGGCCACGCCCCCGTAGCGCGGGTGAGCCAGCTCGCAACCGGACAGCGCAGCTTCGTCTTCCACGGGCAGGTGACCAACAAACTGGGCCGCAACGTGCTCTCGGACTTCTTCGTCCTCACCCTCCAGGATGGAACCGTGAGCCGCCGGCCCGAACCGCTGGAAGATTTCCTGGAAACCTTCCAACTGACCGGCAAGCTCTACACCAGCCATACCTCCGCCGAAGACCTGGAACACCTGCGCGAAGACCTGCCCCTGGCCATCGAGTTCGCCCGGGAGCTGCACATGATCCCCAAGCAGGGAGCCCTGCAGCGCAGGATGAAACAGCAACAGGAAGAATACCAGGCGGAGCTCAACCAGTGGTTCAACCCCGGCGGAGAAGAACTGCCGATCGATAACGACGGCACCTTCCTCGGAGACCGGAGTATTCTGGATGAGCGGAGCCAGTTCGTGAAGAATATGACCAGCCTGGAGCAAATTCCTTATTTGCGGGTGCTGGCGGTTTTTTATGG
>CAYWMW010000155.1:0-10411 GCA_964458975.1 uncultured Lewinella sp.
GGGGTTGCGGAACAATAAGTTATCCGTTTAAAAAATGGCGCTCGCGGCCCTGATGGAGTTCGAGCCGTCACAACCGTAGCTATGGCTATGCTTGCGCCGTCTCGAACTCCATCAGGACCACGATCACTCATTTTCACCAGAATAACTTATTATTCCGCAACCCCTTAGGTATATGGTTCGTTCGTTGATACTTCTTTTGGTACTGGGCCTGTGCTCGGCTTCGCTTGAGGCGCAGACATCTCCGGTGAAAAGGTATCCTTTGCCCCGCAAGATGATGCCGCTTGAAAAAGCGCTGATCAAACTTACCGAAGCTGGCGCACCAATAAGTTACCGGCCAGATCAATTACCACAGCTTGCCATCAAAGTGCCGGGAGGACGGCGACAGCTTTCCGGGTGGTTACAGTTTTTACTGCGGGACACTGAATTGACCTTCCGGCCAGGGCCTGCGGGTTTCCTGATCTTACCCGACCCTGATCTGTTTGAACGCAGGGTTACCATTCATGGCCTTATTACCGATGCTACCAGCGGTGAGCGGCTGATCGGCGCGGCGGTCTATAATATCGAACTTGAAAAGGGAGGGCTCTCTAATGAATACGGATTTTATTCGTTGGTAATTAAAGGCGGGCGAAAGCAACTCAGAATTTCCTACACAGGGTACGAAGCTTACGAAATGGAGTTGGTGCTTCGGTCGGATACCACGCTGGATATCGCGCTGGAAAGAGCCGGAGACCTTCCGCAAATAGAAGTGATTGCCAGCGCGGGTGAACAGGATGAATTGTACCTGACGAAGAGCGAGATCAGTATTAATCAGGATGCTGTAGATCTGATCAACGGACCGGGTGGAGAAAAGGATATCGTCAACGTAGCACGTTTACTACCGGGCATCACTTCCGGGGCAAACGGGGTAGGGGGGCTGAGTTTTCGGGGCAGTAGCTCAGGGCATAACCTGGTAATGCTGGATGGTGTACCCGTTTTTAACCTTAATCACGCCGGGGGGCTATTCAGTATTTTTAACAGTGAAGCTATCCGCCGGGCGGATGTTTATAAAGACGGGATGCCCGCCCGTTTTGGTGGCCGCATCGGCGGTGTACTGGACGTACATACCCGCGACGGTAATCTCTACCACCATCAGGTAAGTACCGGAACGAGTTTACTGGCGGCCAACCTGACGGCCGAAGGGCCGCTCAGTAAGGGAAAGAGCTCCTACCTCTTGTCTGGCCGATACTTCTGGGGAAGCCCGCTGCTCAGGGCCTTTAGCCGGCGAGAAAAACGAAGTAAAGGCCGTAACGGGGAAATTGATTACGCCGTCCATGACCTGAACTTTAAGCTCAACCAGCAGGTGGGAGACAAAGGAAGGTTATACCTCAGTATTTATCACGGAGTAGACGGCTACTCAAACACCAGTGAACAACAAGATTCAGTTCGTATCCTTACACAAAGTGGGACCATCTTTGATTATCAAGCCGAGCAAAAGAGACGAGAAGAAATAAACTGGAGTAACACCGTGGGTGCGCTGCGCTATAACCATGAATTCAGCGACCGATTTTTTGGAAACTTTCGCTTGTCGTATTCAGATTTACTGGTGCGTGCCAACTTCGAGCGGTCGGACAGCCTCATCGAGGTAATTAGACAAGACTTAACCAGTGACGTCTCAAGTGGCCGGTTTGGTACTGACATAAAGCAATTAGGAGCAGCCTTTGATGGGCAACTAGAGCTGGGGGGCGCGTCTCAATTGCGATTTGGAACTTCTCTGGACGTCAACCGTTTTCTTCCTCAGCTACGGTCGGGACGGGTAGCCTTGAGTTCACATCCTGAGCTAAGTAGCCTGGAAGAAAGCAACATACTACGAGCTACCCAGTTTGCCGCTTATGCTTCCTTGAAGGGGCGCCTCGGTAGCGGGGTACACTACCGCCTTGGGCTCAGGGGGCAGTTGTGGAACAGCCAGGGAACGTTTTTTAATCTCTCCCCCCGCTTATTATTGGCTGGTAGGTTTGGGCTTCGTACCCGCTGGCGAATGACTTACGACCGTTTGGCGCAACCCATTCACCTGGTCAGTAGTACGGTGATTCGTTTAGCTACAGACTTCTGGGTGCCAGCTACAAGAAACCTTCCACCGTCAACTTCGAAACAACTAGCTTTTCAGCTTGATCAGGACCTGGGGCCAGGATGGTTATTTACCCTTGCGGGTTATCACCGAAACCTTAATCACTTGGTTCAATACTCTGGTGGTGGGTCTAGTAATGAATGGCTCAATAATTTGAGTACGGGAGAAGGCTTCGCTAATGGCTTAGAGTTCACCATGCATCGGTCTGGCAAAAAGCTAACCGGCTGGCTGAACTACACACTAGCGGAAAGTCGCCGACAGTTTGACGAAGACGTAAACCTCGGGCGGCCCTATGCTTTTGATCATGATCGCCGCCACAGTGTTAAGTTGTTACTTACCCTTGCGCTCAACCGTAGGGTTGATCTTTCCGCTACCTGGCGCTACGAAACCGGTGGTGCTTATAGCTTTAGCCGGGAGTCTATAATCCTCGCTAACCCAACCATTGATGATCCCGACACCCAGGAACAAGTAATCGCTTTGATCGATGAAAAGAACGGTTTCCGTTTTCCCGCTAACCATCGGCTCGATGTCAACGCCCGTCTTCGTCTTACACGACGTACCGCAAACCCTTGGCAACACACCCTGAACATAGGAATTTACAATCTTTACAGCCGCCATAACCCCATTTTCTTCGACATTAGGTCCACTTACTTGAACAGAAACAGCACTTTGGTAAAGAATCGTGAGTTTGTACAGGTCTTTTTTGGAGGGATTTTACCTACACTGTCCTATAAAGCAAGTTTTTCAGGGGGAAGATGACCTAATCGTTTGGACGATAAGCTTGCAGACCCTATTTTTGGTTGATAATGAAGTTTCATCTTTTATACCAAACCAACCGCTTTCTTTTGATTACTGCTCTTGCAGCAGCACTACTAAGTAGTTGTGAGGAGCCCGTAGAGATTGATGGGATTACCGTTCAGGACCCTCGCCTGGTGGTTTCCGCCAATCTTTTTCCCGGTGAACTCGTAAAAGTTCGGCTCACTTCAACCCAGCCCAGCAATGGTGTTTTAGAAGTAACGGACATTACCGACGCTGAAGTGAGTATTCTCGAAGGCAATGAGGTGCTGGAAGTACTTGAGTACCGCCCCGGAATTAATGAAAACAATGGAAGGTACCACTCTAATACGTTCAAGCCTTTAGTCGGAAGAACTTATACCCTTTACGCCAGCAAGAATGGTTACTTGCCCTTCGAGGATGATGATGCTATTCCAGAACCAGTTCCAATTTCAGTACATTCAGTAAATGACCTGACCCAGATAAATGTTGGAGACCTTACTATATATGATTTTACGCTCAACCTCAACTACGATGATCCTGAGTTGGAAGAGAACTTTTACGACATCCGTATAAGCCAGATTGTTACTCCGTTCTACGTCAATTCTATGGGCGATACAACTAAGCTGGAAGAACAGGCGAAAACTGTTCAGCCTCCGGGTACTACTTCCTTCGAGGCCAACACAATTCACGGCGAGGCAAGTATTCTGGTTCGTGACCGCCCAATGGCCGGAGGTATTTCTCTCAGGCTGCAAAGCCGCGTAAGCCCGAGTACAGAGTTACTCGGAAACATCAAGATCGAATTACGTACCGTCTCCGAAAATTACTTTGATTTTCAGCTTCAGTTTCAGCGGGAAGGGCAGGCCTTGCCAATTGGTGTAGGCTCTCCCCAGGTGAATGTAACCGGTGGGCGGCAACGTTCCCTTGGTGTGTTTTCAGGCTACAATAACAGTGTGAAGACTTTCAGTTTGGTGCACTAAATCATTTACACCGCAGCGATACAACTTATCTCTACGTTCACGTACTTTGGCAAATTGGCCACCTCTACCAACGCTCTGGCGGGGGCAAAGTCTTCGTCAAAGTAAGTAGCGTAGACAGCGTTTATACGGCTGAAGTTTTCCATGTCGCTCACAAAAACACTGCACTTGAGCACATTGATGAAGCTGGTACCCGCAGCTTCAAGAATGGCACCAAGGTTTTCCATCACCCGGCGGGTTTCCGTTTCAATATCATCGGTCATAAGCTCACCGGTGGTTGGGTGAAGCGCGATCTGCCCACTCACGTACAATACGTCGTTATGAAGAATGGCCTGGTTGTAAGCGCCAACCGGGGCGGGGGCGTTAGGAGTGCTGATTACTTTTCTTGGCATAATATAATTTTGGGCTAAGATAACAATCTAAAGCATGACCGAACAATTTACGCGTTTAAACCCTTATAATGAAAGCGTTGAAATAGTTCTCCGCAAAACAAAAACATTCCAACATATGGGATTGATTTCATTCCTGAAAAACAAAGGCAAAGCCATCTTCGGCAAAAAAGAAAAAGAGGTAACCGAGCAGGTAAAGCTCTCCAAAGTAGACCAGCTCCGAGCTGAAATCGACCGCCTCGGTGTGCCGATCAACGATCTGCGCCTCGAACTTTGCGAACAAGTAATTGTGGAAGGAGCAACGGATACGACCGAACAAGCTGAAAAAATCGTCCTTGCCCTCGGCAACATCGAAGGCGTTGGCTCGGTAGACAACAACATCTACGTTGCCAACCCGGCCCCCGAAGCCGTTTTCTACACGGTGCAGGAAGGCGATAGCCTCTCCAAAATCTCCAAGTCGCAGTACGGAGACCCCATGCGCTACGAGCAAATTTTCGAAGCCAACAAGCCAATGCTTAGCCACCCGGACAAGATTTACCCCGGGCAGGTGCTGCGTATTCCGCAGTAGCGGCGGCTTTAGCCGCCTCGCTTAGAGCTTGTTGTGGAAATTGAAAGTGAGTTTCTCGACAAGCTCCTATATCGAATAAACCAGTTCAATAAGGGGAAAGTGATACCTAATTTGCCTTCGGGAGAATTTGGTGTCACTATCCCCCTTTTTTTTCGTAGCAGGGTGGAATTTAAAAGAAAGCCTGGTGGCTAAAGCCACCGCTACTGTATGGCTTGCCGGATACGCAGCAGCTGGGTAAGTATGCCTTCCAGCCGGTCCAGCGGCAGCATATTTGCTGCGTCGGACTTGGCCACCGAGGGGTTCGGGTGCGTTTCCATAAATATCCCATCTGCGCCAACGGCGATGGCGGCCTTGGCGATGGTACCAATCAGTTCTGGTTTACCGCCGGTAACCCCGCTGCTCTGGTTGGGCTGTTGCAGGCTGTGGGTACAGTCCATCACTACCGGGCTGCCGAGTGCTCGCATGGTCGGTATGCCCCGGTAATCTACCACCAGATCGGTGTAGCCGAAGGTGGTGCCGCGCTCGGTCAGCCAGACTTTGTCGTTGCCGCTGTCGATCACCTTTTGGCGGGCGTGACTCATGGCGGAAGGGCTCAGGAACTGGCCTTTTTTGATGTTGACCACCTTGCCGGTTTTTGCAGCGGCCACCACCAGGTCGGTTTGCCGGCAGAGGAAAGCCGGAATTTGCAGTACGTCCACATGGGCAGCGGCCATTGCGGCTTCAGGAACGGTGTGAATATCGGTCGTAGTAGGCAGGTCAAAACGGTCTCCGACTTTGGCGAGGATGTCCAGTGCTTTTTCGTCGCCGATGCCGGTAAAACTATCGATCCGGCTGCGGTTAGCCTTGCGGTAACTCCCTTTGAAGATGTACGGAATGCCGAGTTTATCGGTGATTTCCCCGACGCGCTCGGCGATCTCCATCGCGATGTCTTCCCCCTCGATGGCGCAGGGGCCAGCGATGAGGAAGAAGGCGTTTTTGTCGGTGTGCTTTAACTTTGGTAGTTGGATCATGGCTTTCTTTGGGCGCGGACGCTGGTGCAGGGGGAGGTTTTCGGGGCGAAGGTACGGCGGAGGCAGGTACCCCGGACTTCGTCCCAGAGGTACTCAAAGAATAATCGCGGATTGTGAGCAGATTACGCGGATCTACACAGATGTCATGCCGTGTAGATCCGCGCAATCCGCCTAAATCCGCGATTCAAATGATGTACCGAACCCCCTTAACTTTCTTTGCACCTGCGGCCCCGCCCCAAAACTACACCGCAATCGGAGCCTTTATCGCTGCTTGTGGCTTATACCCAACCAGTTTGATGTCATCAAAACCGATCTCAAAAATACCGGGCGCATCCCCAGTGAATTTTACGGTTGGGAGCTTGCCCGGTTTGCGGGAGAGTTGCTCTTTGGCCTGCTCCAAATGGTTGCTATACAGGTGCGCATCGCCGAGGGTATGGACGAAGTCGCCCACCTTAAGCCCACACTCACGCGCAACGAGATGGGTAAGCAATGCATAGGAAGCGATGTTGAAAGGGACGCCCAGGAAAGTATCCGCAGAGCGCTGGTAGAGCTGACAACTCAGCCTGCCGTTCGCCACGTAAAACTGGTACATGGTGTGGCACGGGGGAAGGCCCGCTTTGGCCATTTCGGGGATGTCCGTCGGGTTCCAGGCCGTTACGATGTGGCGGCGGGAGTCCGGATTGGTCTTGATGGCCTCAATCACTTCGGCCAGCTGGTCAATACCGTTAAAATCCCGCCACTGCTTTCCGTAAACCGGCCCGAGATTGCCCCAACGGGCGGCAAAGTTCTCATCCTCCTTGATCTTGGCGATGAATTTCTTCATGGCCTCCTTCCATTCCTTCGAATGCTTAGGCAGTTTCTCCTGCAAGTTGTTGGCCTCAACGTAGTGCTGGTAGGGCCATTCGTTCCAGATGCGTACCCCATTCTGCACGAGGTAACGGATGTTGGTATCTCCCCGGACGAACCATAGTAACTCATGAACGACGCTCTTCCAGTGTACTTTCTTGGTGGTCAGGAGCGGAAAACCCTCGTTGAGGTCAAAACGCATCTGATAACCAAAAACCGAGCGGGTACCGGTGCCGGTGCGGTCGCCTTTCACTACGCCGTTGTCGAGGATGTGCTGGAGGAGTTGGTGGTACGTTTTCATCGGGGAAGCTGGTCTTTTTTGGGAGGGCAAGGTACGGAATATTGGCCTGGAGCGAGTTGCCTCCGGCAACGAAACTGGAGTGATTTGCCTCCGGCAACGAAAACTTCGCTGCCGGAGGCAGCTCACTCCAGTGCGCCGACGACGACCATCCCCGGCGTCAACGGATCAAGCGCCTCGATCAGTGTGGGAAACATTTCCTCCCCGGTTTCGAGGTAGACGTTCAGAAAATTATCCTTGCGTTCCTGGAGGCTGTTGCCGGGGAAAAGGGTGGCGCGCAGCTCCCGGATGATGTTCATTTCCCGGTCGAACTTCTTTTTCTCGATGCGGCGCAGGCGGCTTTCAAACTGCTCAACGATTTTGCGCTGGCGGGTTCCTTCGGCTAAAGCAGCGGGTTCCAGCGTGGGGTCGATGGCTTTTGCTTTTACGGACATTGTCTGGAAGAGGGCATCAAGTTGGCGGAGTTCGTCGGCCAGGGAGAGTTCGTTTTGGCTCCGTTGGTCCACAAAATCGCGGATGATGAGGTCGTCGTGGCGGAAGAGCTGGTGGAAGTCGAGTCCGAGCTTGTCCAGTTTTTTGCTGCTTTTCGGGTCGACGTAGATCACCGAATTGCGGCGGATGAGCATCGGGAAGTTGAGGCCGAAGGCGGTGAATTGTTCTTTGCGTTCCAGCCAGTAGGCGAGCTCTCCGCCGCCGCCGATGTAGGCGAGGTTGGGGAAGATCAGCTCCTGAAAGAGCGGCCGCATCACTACGTTGGGGCTGAAGCGTTCGGGATGATTTTTTAGTTCTTCGCGGAGTTCTGCTTCGGTAAACGTCTTCCCGGTATCGAGCGCGCCGTAAACGCCGTCTTGAAAAACGATCCGGTCTCGTCGACCGGGGCTGAGGTAAAACAGGTTGATCTCGCGGGCGTGGGCCTGGCCGGAGTAACCAGCGGCGGTGAGCTCGGCCTGGGCTTTCTCGACCAGCGGCTGGCTTAGTTGTTCGAAGATTTCGCGCTCCATGATGGGGCGGAAGGCTTCCTTGAAGGCTTTGCGGCTGGGGTTGGCGACTACCAGTTCGGTGTCCTTGAAAAGATCGTGTACGAAGGCGACGGTGGCTTCGCCGTAAGTCTTGTTTTTGGTGTAGGCCCGGTGAATGCGGTCGTAGATACCGAAGGGGGTGAACTCGCCTCCGAGCAGTTCTTTCAGGGCGCTCAACGCGGGTGCAAGGGAAGCTGTTGAGAGCCGGGCGACGGAGCCGCCAACTTCCTGCTCCCAACTAATCATCTCGCCTTTGATGCGGGCGTGGTTGATCTCGTCAAAGTCGTGGTCTTCGCCGCCCATGATGAAGACCGGGACCACGTGCTTATCCGGGTACCGTTCGTTGAGCTGGCGGCTCAGGTTGATCGTTGAGCAGATCTTATAGATGAAGTACAGCGGCCCGGTAAACAAGCTCGGTTGGTGAGCGGTGATGACGGTGAAAGCATTCTCGTTCAACAAACTTTGCACCTGCGTGCGCGCCGTATCTGCTTCCTTTACGCCTTTGTACTGCGCCAGTAATTCGTCTACCAGCAGTTTCCGGTCCGTATTGTCTTTTGCTTTGTCGGCCATCACGTCCGCAAAGGCTTCCAGGGTAACCGGGTACTTGAAAAACGGCTGGAGGTCCTTGGCTCCGGTGGCGTAGGCTACGTCTCGTGCGGAGAACTGAGGGACCTCCTCAAAGGGGATACGGGAAATTTGCATGGGGTGTGTTCGGTCAACGGTCAGGCGGGATAACCCGCGCGGGTGGGTTTAGGTTGATTGGGAGCGTATATCTTGTAATGATACTGACCTATTCCGGGCGTATGACAGATTTCTGCCACTAATTTGGTAAACTTGCGAGTCTTAAAATACTCGATCAATGCCAAAATACATCCTAGCCCTAGACCAGGGCACTACCTCCTGCCGCGCCATTGTCTTCAACCATGCCGGAGACATCGTTGCTACCGCCCAAAAAGAATTTACCCAAATATTCCCCCAAAGCGCCTGGGTAGAGCACGATGCGGACGAAATCTGGAGCACCCAGTTTGCCGTGAGCCAGGAAGTACTCGTGAAGGCCAAGATCACCGCCAAAGACGTAGCGGCCATCGGCATTACCAACCAGCGGGAAACCACCCTGGTGTGGGACCGTAAAACGGGCAACCCGATCCACAACGCCATTGTCTGGCAGGACCGCCGTACGGCAGGCTTCTGCGACGAGTTGAAAGCCCGGGGCCTTGAAAAACACGTGAAGGATACCACCGGTCTCGTGATCGATGCCTACTTCTCCGGTACTAAAATCAAATGGATTCTGGACAACGTAGCCGGTGCCCGCCAGCGCGCCGAAGCGGGCGAGCTCGCTTTCGGAACGATGGACAGCTGGCTGGTCTACAAACTCACCGGCGGCGCCGTACACGTAACCGACGTTACCAACGCCGGCCGTACGATGCTCTTCGACATCAAAAACCGCCGCTGGGACAAAAAACTGATGCAGGAACTCGACGTACCAGCTTCCATGCTGCCCGCAGTGAAAGGCTCCAGCGAAGTATACGGCAAGACGGCCGAAGGTTTGTTCTCCGCCCAAATTCCGATCTCGGGTATGGCGGGAGACCAGCACTGTGCCCTCTTCGGTCAGGCATGCTTCGAGCCGGGGCAAGCAAAGAACACCTACGGAACGGGCTGTTTCATGCTGATGAACACCGGTACGGAGGCTGTTGCTTCTGAGAACGGCTTGCTCACGACCGTCGCCTGGGAGGTAGACGGCGTGATGGAGTACGCGCTGGAAGGCTCGGTCTTCATCGCCGGAGCCGCCATCCAGTGGCTCCGCGACGGGCTGAAAATTATCGACGAAGCGCCCGACTCCGAGTTCTACGCCCGGAAAGTGAAGGATACCGGAGGGGTTTACGTGGTGCCCGCCTTCGCCGGCCTCGGGGCGCCTTACTGGGACCAGTACGCCCGGGGTGCCATCTTCGGCCTTACCCGAGGCTCCAACAAAGCCCACATTGTGCGGGCCACCTTGCAGTCGCTGGCCTACCAGGTCCGCGATGTGCTGGACGCGATGCAGAAAGACTCCGGCAAAGACCTGAGCACCCTGCGCGTAGACGGTGGCGCGAGCAACAATAACTTTCTGATGCAGTTTCAGGCGGACATCCTCGGGACCAACGTCGAGCGGCCGGAAGTGGTGGAAACCACGGCCCTGGGCGCGGCGATGCTGGCGGGCCTGGCCGTAGGCTTCTGGACCAAAGGCGACCTGCAAAAGACCTGGCAGCTCGATAAGCGCTTCGCTTCCCAGATGGAGGAGGAGCGGCGGGCCACGCTCTATAAAGGCTGGCAGAAGGCGGTGAAGCGGAGTATGGACTGGGAGGAGGCGTAACCTCGGTGGAGGAGTTGTACGCTACGGTGAGCACACAAGTTTACAGCCGCGTAAAACCCTCTCCCCCAGCCCCTCC
>CAYWMW010000156.1:0-10353 GCA_964458975.1 uncultured Lewinella sp.
CGAGCACGAAGTACTGCGAAGCAAACCGTGTTGGAGAGGGGTTGGGGTGAGGTTATCTCGGGCTGAACACGACTAATTAGACACCCTACCTATAGTCCCTATCCCTTAGTAGCAGCTACTAACTACCACTTCCGCCAAGAGTTTGTACCCCTGCTCCTCAAAGTGAATGCCGTCTTTGCTGAAGCGGAGCAGATCATCTCCTGGCTTCCGTTGAAAGTCTACCAGACACATTCCTTCAGCTGCGGCGATGGTCCTGATTTGGTCCGACAGGTCTTTGAGGCAGGTTTTCACGCCCTGAAACTCGTCGCTGACGGCACTATCATCGCCAGCGGCGGGTGGGGTGATGAGTACGATGCGCGGTACATCTTGCCCACGTTCGTTGAAGAAGGCTTTGGTGCGGGTGAGTAAAGTCGCTAAGTGTTCCGCTGGCTCTTCCCGCCGCTCATTGTATTCGGCCTTACAGTCGTTGGTACCGAGGCTGATCAGGATTTCGTCGATGCTGCCCATCTCTGCGTACCCCTTCCGGAGGTAGGCCGTCAGGTTTTCCAGGGTATTGCGCCGCAGTTCGCCCATGCCGTTGAAGCCGAAGGTATTGCCCCCGATGGAGGTATTTACCAGTGGCCCTCCGCCACGGAGTTCTTGAAATTGGTAGACCCAACCTTTTCCGGCGCCGTTACTGTCACCGATCACGAGGATGTTGCGCTTGTTGAGGGCGGGAGAGCAGGTGGTTAGGAGGAATAAACCTAGAAGTACGAACAGACGCATATTTAAGTGGGGTTTGGAGGGGCAAGATATGGAGTACGCCCGAGTAACGAAATTTTGGGCGGTAAGGGGTCGCGGAACAATAAGTTATCCGTTTAAAAAATGGCACTCGCGGCCCTGACTGAGTTCGAGCCGTCACAACCGTAGCTAAGGCTATGCTTGCGCCGTCTCGAACTCAGTCAGAACCACGATCACTCATTTTAGCTCCGCTGCTACTTCGTGGTCACCAGAATAACTTATTATTCCGCGACCCCTAAGCTTCTAACGTAACATAAATTCCTGGCCGAAGGTGCAAAATCTCCTTTCCGATCCCCAAAATTGAGGTATTTGGGCGAGGCCGCAGGTGCAGGGCGGGTTTTCGGGTAAGTCGACACCTTGGATATTTGTCTCCGACGGCCCCGAAGGGTTATCCTCTCCGGAGAAGGATTCTCTAATCAAGGACTATCCATGATTACCAACCAGCTACCGCACCAGCCGCATCCCCAAATGATTCAACCCACTATCCGCTGGCGTAAACTGCCGTTGGCGGAAGTCAAAACCGGTACAATAGCTGGTACTGCAAAGGAAGGAACCTCCTTTGATGACAGATTCCCTGGTGGAGGGTTTCTGCGTAGCCGTCCATTCCCAAACGTTACCGCTGATGTCGTAGAGGCCGTTACCCGCTGGGGGGAACGACTTTACTGGCGCAATGCCGGGGTACCCATCCAGTACCTGGTCTTCGTAGGGGAAGGGGCCTTGCCACCAGTTGCCGGGGTATTTTCCGTTGGGGACCATCTCCTTGCCCCAGGGGTACTTAGGGTACTGGCCGCCCTGGCTTGCCGCCCACATCCATTCTTCTTCGGTGGGCAGACGTTTTCCTAGGTAGTCTGCGTAAGCATTAGCGTCGCGCAGGGAGAGTTGGGTAACGGGATGGTCCGGAGCGGCAGCGCTGGAGTCTGGCCCCTGGGGGTATTTCCAGGTAGCACCGTCAACGGGCAACCAGCCGAGACTGTCGGTATTGAAGACGCCGGACCAGCCAAACTCTTCGGCTTCGGTGACGTAGTTCGTAGCTTCGATGAAGGCTCCGAAGGCGGCGGTGGTCACTTCGGTAGCGTCCATTAAGAACCCCGGCTGGTTTTCACCATCGCCAACGATCCAGACCATGCCTTCGGGGATGTCCACAGGTGGCTGTTCCCCCCTTGCTCCTTCACAAGCGGTCATTGCACCTGCGGCCGCGCCCAGGAAAACACACAATGTCATGATGCGTGCGCAGTAGTTGATCGTATTCATGGGGCAAAGTTAAGAAGCTGTTTTCTCCCAGATCCCAACACAATCCGAAAAAAATATCTTTCGTAAAATTCAAATTAATCCTTATTTTTATTTGTCTGGACAAGACAATTTACTACATTGCCACCCAATCCTTACTAAACGCCAAACTTAAACCACCCAATTGGCGCGATAGAAGCTGTTCAATTTTATCTCTCACCATATACATTCATTACATGTTAAGATCTTTATTCCTGGCAGCTGCGTGCTGCCTCTGGACTACCCTTGCCATTGCCCAGGGCCAGTACTACTTTGCTGACAACGAAAGAGTCGATGTCTCCCCCACCACCCATCAGTTCATCGTCACCGCAAACGACGCGGCCACCCTGCAAAGGGTACGGATAGACGACGTCAAAGCCTACGAAAGCTGGCCACACAAGCCCTACGCCGTCCTGGAAACCACCCGCACGATGACCACCGCCGAGGTGGTTCAGAGCCTTGGTTTCGACACCGACGAAGTGCAGGTAAGTACCGCCTTCGCGCTCGAAGATGGCTTCGTCATCTACCCCACCCGCAACATCGCCTTCAAAGCTGGCGATAAGAACGACATCGTTGCCATTCAGCAAATCCTCGGCCAGTACGGCATCAAGTCCATCGAGAAAAAATACGGTACCTACCGGGTAGAGCTCAACGAGCTGGGCCAGGTATTCGCCGCCTCCAATGCGCTGGAAGCCAGTGGCCTGGTAGACTTCGCCCACCCCGATTTTTACGCTCCGATTGAGCGTTTCCAGATCAACGATCCGCTGTTCAATCAGCAGTTCCAGATGCACAATACCGGCCAGACGATCGACGGCGTTGCCGGTGGCAACGACATCGACTGTAACGCCCTTGAGGCCTGGGGCCTCACCCTCGGCTCTTCCTCCATCACCGTAGCCGTTATTGACGACGGGATGGAAGACCACGAAGACTTCAACGATGCCAACGGCACGAGCCGTTACACCAACGGCTTCAGCCCGGCAAACAACGGCAATGGTGACGCGGTAAGCGGCAGCAACCACGGTGTTGCTTGCGCCGGTTCCATCGCCGCCAGCCATAACAATATCGGTGTGCGCGGGGTAGCTCCGCTCGTCAATCTGATTTCGGTCAACATCTTCGTCGGCGGAGAGTCCAACCAGGACCTTGCCGATGCCATCACCTGGGCCAAAAATAACGGCGCCGACGTGATGAGCAACTCCTGGGGCTTCGGTTCCTGTACGTTCAGTGTTTCCGTACTCAACAGTGCACTGGCGGATGCCAACGCCAACGGCCGCGGTGGCCTCGGCTGTGTGATCACCTTTGCGACCGGCAACGATTACCAAAACTGCGTTAGCTACCCTGGCGACAACGTCTCCGTTATCGGCGTGGGTGCAGTAGCCAACACTGGGGCTCGCTCTGCCTACTCCAACTACGGCCCCGCGCTAGACATCATGGCCCCTTCCAATAACGTTGGTGGCCCGGGTGCCGGCGTTCGTACTACGGACCGTATGGGAGGCCCTGGGTACAACAGCTCTAACTACACCAATACTTTTGGTGGGACATCTTCTGCCACTCCGGTTGTATCTGGTGTTGCGGCATTGGTACTGGGCTTCAACCCGAACCTTACTTCTGGCGAAGTCAAAAACATCCTTTACACCACGGCAACCGACATGGGTGCTGGCGGTTTTGACAACGAGTTTGGCCACGGCCGCGTGAACGCACTTGCGGCGATTCAGGCAGCGGGTGGAACCGGTGGCCCTACCTGTTCCGACGGCATTCAGAACGGCCAGGAAACCGGCGTTGACTGTGGTGGCCCGAGCTGCCCAAGCTGTCCTCCGGTAAGTTGTAACGGTACCGACGTAACCCTGAGCATCACGCTGGACAACTACCCAGAGGAAACCAGCTGGACCCTGACCAACGATGCGGGTGCCACGGTAGAAAGCGGCGGCACCTACGGCAGCCAGCCAGACGGCAGCACCGTTACCTTCGATTTCTGCCTCGTAGACGATTGCTACACCTTCACCATTCTTGATGCCTACGGCGACGGTATTTGCTGTTCTTATGGCAACGGGTCTTACAGCCTTACCCAGGGCGGAACGACGCTTGCTTCGGGTAGTACATTCACCAGCAGCGAAGCAACAGATTTCTGTATCGGAGGCTCCGGCCCTGACGTTACGGCCCCGAGCAACCCAACCGGCGTTGCGGTGAGCAACGAAGCAGAAAACAGCGTTTTACTCAGCTGGAATGCCTCCAGCGACAACGTCGGCGTAACGGGCTACAATGTTTTTGTGGACGGCGCGAGCGCAGGTTCAGTGGTGGGGACATCGGCAACGATCACCGGCCTGACTGCTTGTACCTCCTACAACTTCACCGTCTCCGCCTTCGACGCGGCCGGTAACACCTCCGGCACCGGCTCCGCAAACGGAACCACCACTGGCTGTACCACCGGCGGCGGTGGCGAACCCGTTGACATCGACGGCTCCTTCTTCGAATCCGGCCTCGACGGCTGGACGGACGGTGGCAGCGACTGCTTCCGCTACCGTGGCCAGTACAGCTACGAAGGCCAACGCTCCATGCGCCTGCGCGACAACAGCGGCGTGGCTTCTTCGATGACCAAAAGCTTCAATCTCAGCGGGCTTAACAACGTAGAGATCAGTTTCATCTTCTACCCCAACAGCATGGAGAACGGAGAAGACTTCTGGATCCGTTACAACAGCGGCGGCGGCTGGCAAACGGTTGCCACCTACGCGGCGGGCAGCAGCTTCACCAACGGTAGTTTCTACACCGTAACCCTGGTCCTCTCCGCAGCAGAATACAACCTGAACGCCAACAGCCAGTTCCGCATCCAGTGTGATGCGAGTGCCAACGCAGACCAGGTCTACATCGACGCCGTAACCATCAAGGGCAACGTTGCTACTGGCTCCGGCCCCGGCCGCCAAAACATCGAGGAGCTGCCCACTTTGACGCGCTTCGACGAAGGGCCGCAGAGCGAAGCCGACGTCCAAATCACCCCGAACCCCGCCACCGACATCATTCAGGTGACCGCTTTCGAAGCCATCCGCGAGGTGAGCATCCTGAGCATCGACGGTAAGGTGATGATGACCCGCAACTTCGAAGGCGTAGAGCAAGCTACCCTCCGCGTGGCCAACCTGCCCACTGGCATGTACGTTGTCAGCGTCCTTACGGACGAGGAGCGTAATGCTGAACGGGTGGTGATCCGGCGGTAAATAGTGAGAAGCGATTCGCTTTTAGCACTTACACTATAGCAGAAAGGCTACTACGGGGTTCCGTGGTGGCCTTTTTGTTTTTTAACTCGTTGGCCGAGCCTTGCTTAGGCGAGCTTCGCTGCTACCTCCGGTGGTGGCTCGTCCGCCGAGTGGGCATGATGTAAGAGCTTGTTGGGAAAAAGAAAAGGGTTACTTTCTACAGAAGAACCTACTACACCTCGGCGGACGAGCAAAGCTTCGCAATGCTCGGCCGACGAGCTTCCAACTTACTCATTAGCCAATTCGTTCACCGCTCCCCACATCCGCTCAAAGTCAGCGTACCCGCGTGCGATGGCATAGAGTTTGTCTCCGTTGCGGTAGATAACCGTTGGGTAACCGGTAACGCCCCACTGCCGGTTGGTTTGGAAATCAGCCAGGGTTTCGGCCTTGATGGCTTCGCTCGTGAATAATTCGACAAAGCGTTCAAAGTTCAGGCCGAGTTCTTTGCAGATCGGGGCGTAGAAGCTGGTTTCCGCCGGGTCGTTGTTTTGCACGTAGAAGTGGTGCTGGGTGAGTTCGAAGAAGCGGCCTTCTACTTCTGGGTTCATCTTGCGGGCGGCCACTACGGCGCGGCAGCTGGGCTCGGTGTTGTACTGAAAGTGCTCGCGCTCGAAGAGGTCGTAGCCGAAGGGCTGGCCGCTGCGCTGGTTGACCTCCTCCCAGTGATGCTTGAGGAAACCTTTGAACTTTTCGGTCCATTCTTCCGAGTTGTCGGGGCGCAGGCCGCCGAGGACGATTCGGTAGTTGATGCCGTTGGCTTCGGCGGCGCGCTCCAACCGGTTCAGCTCGGGGGAGATGCCCCAGCACCAGGAGCACATGGGGTCGCCGACGTAGATGATCTCTTGGTCGTCGGACAGCTTTGCAGCCGGAGCGGGGGTGTCCGCCACGGGAGCAGGAGTACAGAGTCCGGTTTCGGGATCGCAGAAAGCGCCGGGGGGAGTATTCATTTTTTGAGCGGTTGCGGCCAGAGAGAAAAACATAGCCATGATGAGAAGGATGCGGGGCATGTTGGCGTTAACCCATCCCCGGCTCCTTTAGTTGAAGGGAATTGCCCATACTTGTCGGTAAACAACGTTCAATATGGTTCAGGAGAGGCTCTTTCTTACCTTTCTTTGCACCTGCGGCCGCGCCTGAATAATATTTTGGGCGCGGCCGCAGGTGCAAGGAAAGGTTAAGAAGATGTGGATAACCTTTGTGTGGGTTGAGCGCTTGTAGCGCGATTGTTACGCACGCCAACTACGCTATGGGTGGCTCAACCCCTCCAAATCGCGATGGGCTGATCTCAGCCTTCGGCTTTCGATCAACCCATCGCTAGACGACGTACCCTTTCAGGGCACTGAGGTGCTAAACGGCAATACTTAACGGCCCTGAAAGGGTCGGTCCGCTAGCGAGGGGTTAAACGTGTGCCCAACGGGCACCGTTTAGCCCCTCGCGCATAACTGAGCTTGAAACAAAATCAGTTCCTTTCTCAAAACCGTAGCGGACCATTGTGTAACGAGATGCACAATTACCGTAATTTTGCCGCCTGCCACGTCTCCCCTCTCCCGAGGACCTCGGAAGGAACGCGAAGCAAATTCTGTAGAAGCCGCGCAGCGAAAGGGGCCGGGGGAGAGGGAGTTCGTGAATATCCTTACACATACATTATCATTGCTCCCTCCAATTATCCCTTTTCCCCGTATCTTCCACGCTTCAAAACAACCGCCCAGTATGCTACGTACCACGTTTTTCCTACTACTACTCCTGACCGCCAGCCTCTCCGCCCAGGAGAAGGACAAAGCCATAGACGACGACAAAGATGCCCGCTACGAAGCAGGCTGGAACAGCCTCTCCTTCCGCTCCATCGGCCCGGCCTTCACCTCCGGCCGGATCGCGGACTTTGCCGTCAACCCCGAAAACCCGAGCGAGTTCTACGTCGCAACGGCCGCTGGCGGCGTCTGGAAAACAACGAATAAAGGCCTGAACTTTAAGCCCGTCTTCGACCAACAGGGTTCCTACTCCATCGGTGTGGTGGAGATGGACCCGAACAACCACAACGTCGTCTGGGTAGGCACCGGCGAGAACAACAACCAGCGCAGCGTCGCCTACGGAGACGGCATCTACAAAAGCGTCGACGGCGGTAAAAGCTGGCAGCACAAAGGCCTGAAAAACTCCGAGCACATCGGGATGATCGCCGTAGACCCGCGCAACAGCGACGTCGTGTACGTTGCCGCCACCGGCCCGCTCTGGAGCGCGGGCGGAGACCGTGGCCTCTACAAAACCACCGACGGCGGTGACAACTGGGAGAAAATTCTGGACATCAGCATCCACACCGGCATCCACGAAGTCCACCTCGATCCGCGCGACCCCGACCTGGTCTACGCCGTAGCCCATCAGCGCCGTCGGCACGTGTTCACCTACATCAGCGGCGGGCCCGAATCGGCCGTCTACAAATCCACCGACGGCGGCGAAAACTTTCGCAAAATCATGAAGGGTATGCCGGGAGGCGATAAGGGCCGGATCGGGCTGGATATCTCGCCCGTCAACCCCGACGTAGTCTACGCCGTCGTAGAAGCCCAAACCGGAAAGGGCGGTTTCTACCGCTCCACCGACCGGGGCGAAAGCTGGGTAAAACGCAGCAATTACAGCACCAGCGGCAACTACTACCAGGAGGTCATCGCCGACCCGGTTGACGTAGACCGCGTCTACATCATGAATACCTTCGCCGCCGTTAGTACGGATGGCGGTAAGACCTTCGGCAACGTCGGTGAGAAGAACAAACACATCGACAACCACGCACTTTGGATCAACCCTCAAAACCCGAACTACCTCCTGAACGGCAACGACGGCGGCGTCTACGAATCCTGGGATCGGGGCAAAACCTGGCGCTTCTTCCCCAACCTGCCGGTGACTCAGTTCTACAAAGTAGCCGTTGACAACGACTACCCCTTCTACAACATCTACGGCGGCACGCAGGACAACTTCAGCTTCGGCGGCCCCAGCCGGACTACCGCCCCGACGGGCATCACAAACCGCCACTGGTTCGTTACCACCCTCGGCGATGGTTTTGAGCCGCACGTTGACCCTACGAACCCGAACATCGTCTACAGCCAGTCGCAGTACGGCAACCTCAGCCGTTACGACCGCGCTACCGGTGAAACGACCAACATCGTACCCCAGCCGCCCAAAGGAGATTACTCCTACAACTGGAACTGGGATTCTCCCCTGCTCGTCAGCCGCCACGACGCGAAGCGGGTGTACTACGCCTCCGACCGCGTTCACCGCTCCGACGACCGGGGCCAGAGCTGGCGCGAAGCCAGTGGTGACCTGACGCGGGGTATCGACCGCAACAAACTCAAGGTGATGGGCAAAGTCTGGCCGATGGATGCCGTGGCGAAGAACGTCTCCACTACGCCCTACGGCAACATCGTCGCCCTCGCCGAATCCCCCATCAACGAAAACCTGCTCTATGCCGGTACGGACGACGGGCTCCTCCACGTCTCCACCGACGGCGGCCAGAACTGGACCCGCTACGATGAGTTTCCGGACGTACCGGACACCACCTACGTAAACGAGATCATCGCTTCAGCCCACGACGAAAGCGTGGTCTACGTAGCCTTCAACAACCATAAGCGCGGCGACTTCAAACCCTACCTACTGAAGAGTACGAACCAGGGTAAAAAGTGGAAATCCATCGCCGCTAACCTACCCGATCAAGGGGCGGTCTACGCCATTGCCGAAGACCCTAAAGCGGCGGGCCTGCTCTTCGTTGGTACGGAATACAGCTGCTTCGCTACCGTGGACGGCGGAAAGTACTGGCGCAAACTTAGCAGCGGACTACCGACCGTAGCGGTTCGGGACATCAACATTCAGGAACGGGAGAACGACCTGGTGCTCGGCACCTTCGGCCGGGGTTTTTACGTCATGGATGATTACTCCGCCCTGCGCGAACTGACGACGGACGTGCTGGAAGAAGAAGCCCACCTGTTCAGCGTCCGGGATGCTTTCCAGTATATGCCCTACAGCCCGATTGCGGCGAGCAACTCGATTTCCTGGCTCGGCCCCAAGGGCTTCCAGGGAGAAACCTACTACCTGGGTGAGAACCCGGAATTTGGCGCAGCATTCACGTACTTCCTCAAAGAAGGCTACAAATCCAAAGAAACCCTTCGGGAGGAAGACGAGCAGGAGCGGCGCAAGGAGGGCGAAGACGTTTTCTACCCTACCTACGAGCAACTCTCCGCCGAAGCGGAGCAGGAGTCGGCGTTCCTGATTTTCACCGTTCGCGATGCGAACGGGGAGGTGGTGGATGAGGTCCGCACCAGCCCCCGCGAAGGCATCAACCGTGTACACTGGGACCTGAAATACCCGGACATCGACAACGTCAATAAAGGCAAAGACGACCCGACGAGCAACCTGTCTTCCGGCATCATGGTCTTGCCCGGCGACTATACCGTAGAACTCGCGAAAAGCATCGACGGGACGATCAGTAAGCTTGCTGGCCCGGTCTCCTTCAAGGTCAAGGACCTCGAAAACCGGACGCTCCCTTCCAAAGACCCGGCGGCCATGCTGGCTTACCACCGCGAGCTGACGGACCTCTCCAAAAAGTCCAACGCCGTACGCGGCACCTACAACGAGCTCAGCGAGCGGTTGCAGTATTACCAGGCTGCGTTGCGCTTAGCGAACAGCCCTGATTTAGTGACCAAGGTGGAGGCGCTGGCCGACAAGCTGAAGGACATCCGGATCAAGCTTTACGGAGACCCCATCAAGCGCCAACTTGAAATTGACCAGGCTCCGTCCATCAGTAACCGCATCAATACGGCCATCTGGACGGGGATGTCTTCGCTCTCCGACCCGACGCAGACTTCCGCCATGGTAAAGGTGATTGCGGAAGAGCAACTCGGCCCCGTAATGGCTGCGCTGCGCAGCGTGATGACGGAGGATGTACCAGCGATTGATGCTTTGCTGGATGGGGCTCGCGCGCCCTGGACTCCGGGACGGGTGATTGGGCCTAAGAATTAAAAGTTTGTTGCGAACACACGCGAGGGGCTGAACCGTGCCTATCGGCACTGGTTCAACCCCTCGCTATATG
>CAYWMW010000157.1:0-10248 GCA_964458975.1 uncultured Lewinella sp.
TTGCATCTATGAAGAGCCCTTGAAGGTCAATAGTCTTAAACTTCCACTTCTGTCGTTCATTAATTTCTTCCAGTTCTCCTAGAATTCCAAAGCGGCCACCAGCACTAAGGTCGAGTGATGTGTCTCCTAATGAAATAGCCAGATCGAAGCCAAGGCCCATCTCGCGGGAGGTTTCCCCTTGGTAAGGGCTAATCCTGCTCAAGTCCATCCCAAAACCACCAAAGTCCATGCTGAGGCCGAGGTTCCTTATCTCCCATACGCCGCCATCGAAGTAAGGGTCACGATTGGAGACGCGGAACTCTTTGAAGTAAAGCTCCGGTAATTTCATGTCTACGGATGCATCCGTCGGAATCTCGAACTTGATGTCTCCGGTCAGGTCAGCCACGGCCAGGAAGCCATCGTAATCATACCCAATCTCGATTTTAGAGGCGGGGTGCAGGGTCGCTTTTGCCAGCAGCAGGTCCATTGTGAGTGCAGTATCCGACCGAATAGGTTCCATCTACGTTTACGGATAAATGGGTGGACGTTGCCCCGGAAGACCACTGGTACGCATAAGGAGGAGTACCGCCTGACACCGTTGGGGTAATCGCAACAAATTCACCGGGGATCAAACGGTCTGTTTCAGCCTCCACCTGAAGCGTAACGCCTGCATCAATCTCGATGAGATCAGAGATGGAACAACCTTCATCGTTGGTGATGGTAACGGTGTATACTCCGCCATCAACCACGGTGATGGTAGAACTGAGTTCCCCCGTAGACCACTCGTAAGTGAAGTAAAACTCATCGTTGCCGTAAGTTTCCGCCGTTAGGGTGATGGGGTTTTCAGAACAGGCTTGAGTACCACTTGCCGCGATTGAGGCTTCAAAGGTTTCCTCTAACGTAATTGTATCGGTAAAAACACAACCACCTTCACTCGTAACCGTTACGCGATACTCTCCGGCCAGGTAGGCATCACTCACACTGGTACTGGCTTAATAGGCGCATAGTCATAGCAAGGGATTGGAGAGAGAAGAAGATTGACTTTTAAAAAGACAATCTGGACAGATTATGATAACGTAAAGAAAAAACAAACCAGTCCTTAAATCAGGGACTACTTTATTTTACTTAAGACAAAAGCCCTGTACACGAATCGTTTATTGACAATACTAATGCCCTAAGAGGTTACCAAAGAATATTATATCCTGGCGAAAATGAGCGATCGCACTTCCAGTTTGCGCTGTTTGCGCTGTTTGGGCTGCGCCCTAAGCACTCGTAATTCAGGAGGGCGCAAACCAAATTGTCGCTTTTTGTTCCCCCTTTGGGGGCTAAGGGGGCAAAAAACGCTAAATTTTGGTTTGCGCCCATGCAGGACGAGGCTTTATAATACGTCAAAACGTTTCAGCCTGAAGGCTGATGAACCCGCACGGCCTCAAGGCCGGGCAACCAAAAACGCACCACCCGGAAGACCAGATGGTGCGCTTTTAATTTTATACCGTATAGACATAAACAGTCAGTATTACCTACTACAACTTAATCTCATCATCCGCCCCGTCGTAAAACTTATAGGTGGTGATGGGGAAGTCATTGTCAGCCTGGATCTGGAGCCAGCGGTAGTGCTTCAGGTACCACTTCATCTGTAAGCTCGGCATACCCTTCTTGAGGTAGGCGGCAATGAAGGGGTGAACCTTCAGTTTCAGCTTCGCCTTCGGCCGTGCTTCCATGATGAAGTTGAGGTCGCGCTCCACGTCGTCGGTCAGCAGGATGGTGGCGTTCACTTTGCCGGTACCGCCACAGGTGGGGCACTTCTCGGCGGTGGTGATCTTCACCTCCGGGCGGACGCGCTGGCGGGTGATCTGCATGAGCCCGAATTTCGACAGCGGCAGCACGGTGTGCTGCGCCCGGTCGCTCTTCATGTGCTTACGCATGGCGGTTACCAGCTGCTTGCGGTGCTCGGCATCGCGCATGTCGATGAAGTCGACGACGATGATGCCGCCGATGTCCCGCAAACGAAGCTGGCGCGCTACCTCGGCGGCGCTTTCCATATTGATCTTCAGTACGGCTTCCTGCTGGTTTTGGCTCGGCATTTTGTTGCCGCTGTTCACGTCGATGGTGTGCATCGCCTCGGTGTGCTCAATGACGATGTAGGCACCGCTAGACATCGTAGCCGTCTTGCCGAAGCTGCTCTTGATCTGCTTCGTGATGCCGTGGGCATCGAATACCGGGCGGTTGGACTTGTGGAGCTGGACGATGTCCCGCTTTTTAGAGATACCAGCCACGTACTCCTTTACGGTGTCGAAGAGTTCTTTGTCGTCCACCACGATTTTGCTAAAATCGGGGGTAAACAGGTCGCGGAGGAGGCCGGTGGTCTTGTCTGCTTCGCTGAGCAGCTTGGCCGGAGCCTTGGCGGTTTTGGCGGCTTCGTAGATGGTTTTCCACTTGGCCATCAGGAGTTCGATCTCTTCGAAGAGCTCGGCCGTACCCTTGCCTTCGGCAGCGGTACGAACGATGACGCCGAAGTTGGCCGGGCGAATACTTTCTACAAGTACCAGCAGGCGCTTGCGTTCTTCGCTCGTGCTGATCTTCTTGGAAACCGCAACGGTTTCGCTGAAGGGCGTAATGACGAGGTAGCGGCCCGGAATGGTAATCTCACAACTCAGGCGCGGGCCTTTGGTGCTGATCGGTTCCTTGAGCACCTGGGTCAGTACTACCTGGCGTTTTTTGAAGACCTCATCGATCTTACCCGTTTTCACGATCTCCTTTTCCATTCGGAACTTACCGAGCTGGTCGGTAGGGTTCTTACCGCTGGCCGTGGTAGTGTACCACTTTTGGAGTGACCGGACTTTGGGGCCGAGGTCGGTATAATGCAGGAAAGCATCTTTTTTGTGCCCGATGTCCACAAATGCGGCATTGAGCGGCGCGGTAACGCGCTTTACGTTCCCCAGGAAGACGTCGCCTACGGTAAATTGATCCGTGGAGCGTTGCTTGTGGATTTCCACCAGCTTGCCGTCTTCGAGGAGCGCCACTTCTACGGTTTTACCCGTTGAAGAGACGATCATTTCTTTTTCCATTGTTTTATGGGTTGGTTGAATACAACAAAGCCCGCCACCGGACGGTAATCCGGGGTGGGAGCATTCTGTGCATTCAGGACCATTTAAAGCATACCGGTAAACCGGAAGAAGGCCGCCGCCAAAGCGGGCCGGGCATCAAGTTAATCAAGGGGTAAGCTACCAGAAAAAATTCCTCGCCTCAAGCTTAGCGTAAAAGTTACCTTTTGTTCCGATTGGGTTGAATACTTCTGGGAATTTTACCGCCGCACGTTTATAGGAAACGGCAGGTGGCGGTTAAGCTCTTGTAGCGGGGCCGATCTTGAGGCCTGCGCAAAGTTGTAGAAGTAATTTGTCGGAGAACTTAAGGAAGTTGGGTATTTAGAATAAGGGAGGCACGTTCGGTTTTCGGAAATGTGCTCCGCAGCTTAAATTAAAGGGAGGGGGGTCGAAATATCAGGTAGTAAAAGCCCGGATCGGGGATGCATGGCGAAGAATGGCGCCGGGTTCCATGGTATCCGACCGATAGGAGAGGTGTAGAAATCAGAACGTAGAACTCAGTAAAAACGAAAAGTGTATTTGACTGGCCTGGTTTCTAATTTCTAGTTTCTAACCTATCGGTCGGAGATGGTATGTTGCAATACGAGTAAATCGTACTAGCGGTTCTTTTTCTTGTGGCGGTTCTTGCGCAGACGCTTCTTCCGCTTATGGGTAGCAATCTTATGACGCTTCCGCTTTTTTCCACACGGCATAGTTAGTCGTTTTGGTGATAAAATAAGGTTACGAGTATTTGAGGCCCGCAAAGATAGTACATCCTGCGGTGACAAATTGTTGGTTGCCAACCAGAATAACAGGGTTTATTTAACAAGTTCCTGACAACGAAGGGCAAGGGGTGCCGCTTCGTCCGTCCGTTTCAGTGTTTCATAGACCCTGGCGAGGTTACAGACTGCGTCAGGATTGTCGGGGGCCAGTTCAACGGCTTGCTCCAATCTTTCGGCGGCTTTCTCCCACTGGTTGGTTTTGATGGCCAGTTGGGCCAGGGTGGTGTACACCCGGGCGTTCTCTGGATATTGTTGCTCTAGTTCGCGCAACAGAAGGATGCCCTTCATCGGATTGTCCGGGGGAGGAAAATCCGTGTAGCTGACGGCCAGGTTGATCCGGTTGTCCGGGTCGTCCGGGTCGAGGCTGATGGCGGCCTGGTAGGCTTGTTCGGCCTGGCTGGCGCAGAACTGGCGCGTCTTATCGTCAGCACCTTCCTGTTTGAGGCAGATGTTGAAGGTAGTGGCGGTGATGCTCCAGGCGTCTTCGGTATTGGCGATTTCAGCGATTTCCTTAGCGTAGATGCCGGAAATGGCCGGGTGGCCAGCTTTGTACCACTCCCCGGCCAGTTGCTCTAATATTGGCTGGCGGTTGTCTGGGGCTTCTTCCTTTTCAAGGCGGCTCTCCAGGTCAGACAGGGTGGCTATTTCAGCAGGCTTAAGCTTAGAGCGTGCGGCCCGGATCAAAGATTCGAGGCCGGTAGACTCAAGTGGCCCGCGCTTAAAGCCTTCCTCCATTTCTGGTGGCCGCACCGGGCAACCCCAGTAGGTAAGTACCAATAGTACACTGACTACCGCTACGGCGATCCACTGGGAGCGTCCCATTAGTCGTTGTTACTTTCGTTCGGAAGTGCCGTGACGTTGTCTTTCACCTGCTCCACAAAGACCTTAGCGGGCTTGAAGGCGGGGATGAAGTGTTCAGGAATTTCAATGGCCTTGTTCTCTTTGATGTGGCGACCAATCTTCTTGGCGCGCTTCTTGACTACGAAAGAGCCAAAACCACGGATATAAACGTTTTCACCTTCCGCCAGGCTGCCTTTCACTTCTTTGAAGAAGCTTTCAAGAGAAACCAGGACGTCTACTTTAGCGATGCCGGTTTTGTCGGAGATGCTTGCTACTAAATCAGCTTTTCTCATTTTGGTATTTTAATGTTCCGTGGCCTTCGGATGCGCGTGCTCAAATGGTGGCTACAGCTGCATTCGAAGACCTTTAGGGACGAATTTTCAAAAGCGGTGCAAATATCGCCTTTTTTACGGACTTCCAGTCATAAAACTGAACTATTTCTTTTTAAATCAACGATTTACGTGCCGGAGGAATAGTCATACAGATTAGCCCACAGTGTGTTTTTCACCTTACTTTTCATCAATATAACGCTCCGCTCCGTAGCATATTTGGCGAGTTGCGCCGCGGTCATAACAATCTATCCCTATCGGCGGGCGGCGAAGAAGGAAGACATCAGTTCTGCGCAAGTTTCGTTCAGCACTCCGTATTCCAGCCGCGTTTTAGGATGCAGCATTTCCCGGCCAAAACGCATGAAGCCGCGCTTATCGTCGCTTGCGCCGTATACGATCCGGCTCACCTGGCTCCAGGCCAGCGCACCGGCGCACATCGGGCAGGGCTCCAGCGTGACGTAGAGCGTACAATCGTGCAGGTATTTATCCCCCAGAAAGTTCGCAGCGGCGGTCAGGGCGATCACTTCGGCGTGGGCCGTCACGTCGCTCAGCCGCTCCGTTTGGTTGTACCCCCGGGCGATGATGCGCTCGTTGGCTACCACTACCGCCCCGACGGGAATCTCCCCCTCGGCCGCAGCGAGCTTCGCTTGCTCCAGGGCTTGGTTCATGAAGTAGGTGTCGTCGTAGACTTTTAACATAGTAATGTAGTAGTGTAGTTCGGTAGTAATGTAGTCGCTACCGCACGAGGTAGATGTTGGAGGTGCAAAGTTGGGGCATATCCTCCGGCAGACCTCAGATTGCGCGTTATGATTCGGTCATTTCTTCCAACCATCTCCAAAAACGAACCCGGCACCGGCGGCCGCGCCCTTTATAAGATTGATAGAGTGATAGATTTGATAGAGTGATAGAGAACAGCAAACGGTGCTTGCAATCGCTACAAAACTACATTATCAAAAGCTGTTTGGTGCGGCAGCATTTGCAACACCTACCCCGTGCGGCAGCCATGTAACGCCTGTCTGTGCGGCAGCGACTACAAAACTACATTACTACACTACTCCCCCACCACCACCTCCACCAAATAATTATTCCGGTCGGAAGAAGAGCGCGCCACCAGTTCGGCCAAAAAGCCGGTTACGAACAAGATCGTGCCGAGTAGCATACTGGTAAGGCCGATGTAAAACCAGGGGTTCTCCACCACCAGGATCTTGGGGATATTGTTGGCCAGTGCGTACAGCTTCACGCCGCCGATGTAGAGCACACTGCCCAGGCCGACGAGAAACATGAGCGTACCGAGCGTGCCAAAAAGGTGCATCGGCCGCTTGCCAAACTTACCGACAAACATGAGGGAAAGCAAGTCCAAAAAACCCGTTACGAGGCGCGAAACGCCGAATTTGGAGTAACCATATTTACGCGCCCGGTGCTCCACCACTTTTTCGCCGATGTTTTTAAAGCCCGCCCATTTGGCCAGCAGCGGCATGTGGCGGTGCATGTCTCCGTAGACCTCGATGGACTTCACAACGTTCCTGCGGTAGGCCTTCAGCCCGCAGTTGAAATCGTGCAGCTTGATGCCGCTGACCTTACGCGTCACGGCGTTGAAAAACTTGGAGGGCAGCGTTTTGCCGATCGGGTCGTGGCGTTTTTGTTTCCAGCCGGAGACGAGGTCGAAGCCGTCTTCTTTCACCATCCGGTAGAGCTCCGGAATTTCGTCGGGGCTGTCCTGAAGGTCGGCATCCATAGTGATGACCACATCGCCGCAGACGTGTTTGAAGCCGACGTAAAGCGCGGGGCTTTTGCCGTAGTTGCGCTGAAATTTGATGGCCTTGAGATTGGGGTTTTTCTCCCGCAGTTGCTGCACTACCTTCCAGCTATCGTCCGTACTTCCGTCGTCGATCATCCAGACTTCGTAGGTGAAGTTGTGGACTTTCATCACGCGGTCGATCCAGGCCGTGAGTTCAGGCAGAGATTCTTCTTCGTTGAATAAGGGTACTACGACGCTGATGTCCATGGGGCAAAGGTAGGGTTAGCGGGTTGGTCTGTTCGTATTTTAGTGCTTTAGAAGGTCCGGTTTTTCCGGCCGTCAATCATTCAATACTACCAGACCGTTGTTCACCACCCCGATTATTTTTCCGGGCAGTTGCTTACCCAGTAGCGGGCTGTTTTTCGTTTTACCCTTTATTTCGGCGGCGGTAAATTCACTTTCCCCTTCGGGCGTAAAGAGCGTAAGGTTTGCGGGGGCGGCGGCGCGCAGGTGCCGGGGATCGGAACCAAGAAGCCGTGCAGGACTGGCGGAGAATTTCCCCACAATTTCGTCCAGGCTAAGGTGTCCGTCCAAAGCCGCAAGCGCCTGGCGGAAGGCCGTTTGCAAGCCCAGTGCGCCAAAGTCTGCGTACGAAAACTCCAGGTCTTTCTCCTCGCCGTGGCGGGCAACGTGGTTGCTCACGATGGCATCGATCGTACCGTCTTTGAGCCCCCCGATGAGCGCGAGCCGGTCCGCCTCGCCGCGCAGCGGCGGCAGCATCTTGAAGTTGGGGTCAAAACCGGAAAGCTCCGCATCCGTAAACTGCAGGTGGTGCGCACTCACGGTCGCGTACACTTCCATGCCCAGGGCCCTGGCGCGCTTCACCTCCGCAACGCCTGCTGCGGTAGACAGCAGGTGGACGTACAGAATGCCTTCCGTATAATCCAGAATATCCAGCGCCTCCTTCAGCGGAATGGTCTCGCTCATTTCCGGGATACCCCGCAGGCCGAGGCTGGTGCTGACATGGCCTTCGTGCATTTGTCCTTCGGGCACCAGCGTCTCGTCGTACGGAGCAACCATTACTACCAGGTCGCGCACGCGGGAATACTCCAGGGTTCGCTTCAGCAAGCTGCCAGAGACGCGGCGCTTCGGCCCGTCGGTAAAGATGAGTGCGCCGGCGTCGTTGAGTTCCAGCATCTCGGTCATGTCCTTCCCCTCCAGGTTTTTGCTCAGGGCGGCGAGGGGAATGAGGTTGGTCGGGTGGTCTCCGTTGCTGCGCAGCAAGTAAGCGACATCCGCCACCGACTGCCGAACGGGGTCCGTATTCGGCAGCACGGCCACGGAAGTGTACCCTCCGGCGGCAGCAGCTGCGCGCAGGCTGGCGATGTCTTCCCGTTCCTCGTGGCCGGGGTCTCCGAGGTAAGCTCCGAGGTCCGCAAAGCCAGGGCTGACGTGCAAACCGTCGATGTCTTTTACCTCCTCACCGTCTTTTGCCTTCAGGCCCTCGCCGAGTTCGGACAGTACCCCGTCCTCAATCCGAAGATCAAGCGTTTTGCCGTGGTGCGGGCCGTTGAGGTCTATGATTTTTGCGTTGCGAATTAGCATGGGAGCGAAGGTAGGGAAGATTGGTGGTTTTTGTGGTTCTCTACGAATCACAAGACTACTCTATTCAGCGAGGGGCTGATCTCAGCCTTCGGCTTCGATCAACCCCTCGCTATTAGACGTACCCTTTCAGGGCACTTAAGTGGTCGCTCTGTGATCTTTGTGTTCTCTGTGCTCTTTGTGTTCTCTGTGTTCTAGTCCCCTAAGCCTTAAACTCCAACAAATAATCCCGAACCAAAGTATCAAAGTCCGGCCCCTCCCCAAAGTGAAAGCGAACGGCCAGGGGTAATACGAAGATGGGCAGCTGCTCCCTGACGATAAAATCCCGGTGCAATTCCAGGCGGGTAGCGTCTTTTTCGGTGGTGATGATGGCCTTGTGCTTGCCGGGCATTTCGTTGAAACGGAGTTTCAGGTTGCCCAGGTCGCGGCGGTCGAAGTAGTGGTGGTCTTCGTAGTCGAGGGTTTGCACGTGGGGGCTTTGCCGGTGGAGGTGCTCCAGGAGGTAGTCCGTATTGGCGATGGCGGAGATGAGAAGTACACTTACGTTTTCTTCCATCTTCAGGCGGTAGCGATGGTCGAGCATGTAGTAGGGCGCGGCGTAGTCGTAGTAGCTGAAGAATACGCGCTGGTGGGGCAGTGGTTCAATCTCTTCGATGAGGGCATCGGCCGTGGCGCGGTCGAGGTCGCGGGGGCATTTGGAGACGACGATGATGTCGGCCCGTTCGTAGCCGGAGCGCCATTCGCGCAGGCGGCCGCTGGGCAGGAGGTAATCCTGGGTGAAGGGATTGTCGAAGGTGGTCAGCAGGATGTTGAGGCCGGGTTTTACGGCGCGGTGCTGGAAGGCATCGTCGAGCAGTACCAGCTGGGTATCTGGTTTCCGGGCCATGATCTCAGGGATGGCGAAGGCGCGCTCTTCGGCGACGGTGACGGTCAGGTCGGGGAATTTGCGGGCGTACTGCAGTGGTTCATCGCCCACCATATTAGCGTCCATCTGCGGCTGCACGTGGATGAAACCCTTGCTCTTGCGGCGGTAGCCACGGCTGAGGGTCGCGATGTTCAGGTAAGGCTCCAGCCCTCGGATGAGGTACTCAATGTGCGGCGTTTTACCCGCACCGCCCACGGTCAGGTTCCCGACGCTGATGACGGGTACGGAGAAGGAGATACTTTTCTGGAGGCCGCGTTCGTAGGTCCAGTTGCGGAAGCTCACGCCCAGCCCGTAGAGCAACGAGAAGGGAGAGAGCAGGGCTTTGGCTAGTTTGGTCTGGACCAAGGTTGATGGATTGGTTACCTATGCTTTACAATTTCCGTGCCAGGGAAGTTGTAGGGCGGGGCCGCAGGTGCGATGAAAGTTTTCTGACGACTGCCGCGAGCCTTTATGTCTACTGTTTGCCCCGTAACCGGATAATCGGGCGGTAAGCTCCGCGCTCGGTAGCTTCCCGCCAGTTTGCCCCCCCGATTTTCTCGTAGATCGGTAGCGCCTTTTGGTCATAAACTACGCCTACCCTGAAGTTGAGGGCCTGTGGTGTCGGAGTACTTACGCCTAACCATTCAAAGGCCACGAAAAAGTCTCCTGCCGGTAAAGAGACCTGGTGTGCGGTGAGGTCTACTTTGTTCTTCCCTCTTTTTGTCTTGGTTGGTATGATCGATTTTGCGTGCAGAGGGGCTGGCCAGTAACCGCTACGGTCGCGAAGCGGAGAGGTGTGTTTGTCGCTTCGTCCATAACCCGACCCTGTAGTACTGTTTGGGCGGTCAGTAGCTGCCCGTAGCTAAGGAGGAAAAGTAAAAGTATTCTAGTAAGCATATCGTTTTCGTTCAAGCCCCAAGCATCAAGGTTTGATTGCTAAGGGGTTGCGGAATAATAAGTTATTCTGGTGACCACGCAGTAGCAGCGAAGC
>CAYWMW010000158.1:0-10191 GCA_964458975.1 uncultured Lewinella sp.
CTATCTTTGCCCCACCTTAACCAAAGTGTAGATCATGAACTTAGATTTCCTCAAAGAGCTGGGCCTGAAGGCAGACAACGACGGCACCAGCACCGGCCTAACCAGCCACCACAGCACCGAGCACATTGCCTCCTACAGCCCCGTAGACGGTAAGCTGATCGGCAAAGCCAGCGTAACCACCAAAGAGCAGTACGAAACCGTGATTGCCACCGCCCAGACCGCCTTCAAACACTGGCGGACCGTGCCCGCGCCGCAACGCGGCGAAGTAGTGCGCCAGTACGGCGAAGCGCTGCGCAAGCATAAGGACGCCCTCGGCCGTCTGGTTTCCTACGAGATGGGCAAGAGCCTGCAGGAAGGCTGGGGCGAGGTACAGGAGATGATCGACATCTGCGACTTCGCCGTTGGCCTCAGCCGTCAGCTCTACGGCCTCACGATGCACTCCGAGCGCCCCCTGCACCGCATGTACGAGCAGTGGCACCCGCTGGGCATCGTTGGCATCATCTCCGCCTTCAACTTCCCCGTGGCGGTCTGGAGTTGGAACAGCATGATCGCCCTTGTTTGTGGTGACGTGACCGTTTGGAAGCCCTCCGAAAAAGCGCCGATGTGCGGCATCGCCTGCCAGAATATCTGGGCTCGGGTAGCCAAAGACAACGACCTGCCCGAAGGCATCTCCAGCCTCGTGAACGGCGACTATAAAATTGGGGAGTACATGACCAAAGACGGTCGCATTCCGCTGGTCTCCGCCACCGGCTCCACCCGCATGGGTAAGATCGTGGCGCAGACCGTAGGGGCCCGCCTCGGCAAATCCCTGCTCGAACTGGGCGGCAACAACGCCATCATCATCACCGAGTCTGCGGATATGGACATCGTGCTTACCGGCGCGCTCTTCGGTGCGGTGGGCACTTGCGGCCAGCGGTGTACCTCCACCCGCCGCCTGATCGTACACGAAAGCCGCTACGCGGAAGTGCGCGACAAGATGCAGAAGGCTTACGGCCAGCTCCGCATCGGTGATCCGCTGGACCAGCACAACCACGTCGGCCCGCTCATCGATAAAGACAGCGTGGATACCTACCTGAAGGCCATCGAAGACATCAAGGCCGAAGGCGGCAAAACCGTTGTGGACGGCGGCGTACTGGAAGGCCCCGGCTACGAGTCCGGTTGCTACGTGAAGCCCTGCTTCTTCGAAGTAGTGAAAGACAGCAAGATGGCGCAGCACGAAACCTTCGCGCCCATCCTCTACATCATGCCCTACTCCACCCTGGAGGAGGCCATCGAGATCCAAAACAGTGTACCGCAGGGCCTCAGCTCCGCCATCATGACCACCAATATGCGGGAGAGCGAGCTCTTCCTCAGCACCGCGGGCTCAGACTGTGGCATCGCGAACGTCAACATCGGCACCTCCGGTGCCGAGATCGGCGGCGCCTTCGGCGGCGAGAAGGAAACCGGCGGTGGCCGCGAGTCCGGCTCCGACAGCTGGAAGGCGTACATGCGCCGGCAGACGAATACGATCAATTACTCCACTGAACTGCCTTTGGCGCAGGGGATTAAGTTTGACTTGTAGGCGGGGAGTCAGTCCCGATTTCTGTTTTATACAAAAATGGCTCATGCGCAAAGCGCATTAGCCATTTTTGTATAAAAAAAATTGCCTCTCGCCCACCGCGATTTCCCAATTTTTTTATAAAAATTAAATCGGGACTGTACCAAAAAAACCGCCCCGGTCATTCGCTTGAAGCGACGCCGGGACGGTCCACACACTATGAGAACACCCATTAAGTTTTGAAGAGTAGCTGGAAACAAGCGCTCCGTTCGCGTCTTCGATAGTATAGACGCTCAAAGGGGCCAAAAGTATGTATGCGAAAATGTTAATTATCGTTAACAGTCGCTGCAGGCCGCATAAACACTAGCTTCTGGATTTTGCGAAATTTCGCAAGTGTCGGCAATTGACAGGTGGCTGACAGAAGAAAAGGTAGAAAGCAGCGTGCAGAAAGCAGGGTTCAGAGTACAGAAATTAGAATTCAGGGTTCAGGGTTCTGACATCTGATTTCTAACTTCTAATCTCTAATTTCTGTACGCTAATTTTTGCACGCTGTTCTCTGCATACTGATTTCTAAGCTATCTTGCGCTTCACCAATGATAACCGACGAAAGCATACAACTAGTAAAAGACACCGCCCGCGTAGAAGACGTGGTGGGCGACTACGTGAACCTCAAGCGCAGAGGCCAGAACATGATTGGTTTGTGCCCTTTCCACGGAGAGAAAACGCCGAGTTTTAACGTCAACCCCAGCCGGAACATCTATAAGTGCTTCGGCTGCGGGGAAGGTGGTGACCCCATCAAATTTTTGATGACCCTGGAGCAACTTAGCTATCCGGATGCCATCCGGCGCATCGCGGCGAAGTACAACATCAAGCTGGAGGAAAAGCAGGTGAGCCAGGAAGTCCGGGAGGAGCGGCAGGAGAAAGAGGCCTTGATCCTCGTCAATGAGTTTGCGCAGAAATGGTACGAAGACCAGCTTTACAATACGGATGAAGGCAAGAGCATCGGCCTGAGCTACTTCAAGGGCCGCGGATTCCGCCGCGATGTGATGGAGAAATTCGGCCTCGGCTTTGCGCCGACCGGCCGGAACGGATTGCGCAACGCCGCCGTCGCTGCGGGCTACAAAGAAGAACAGCTCGAACAGCTCGGCCTGGTCCGCAACCGGAAAGATTTCTTCTGGGACCGCGTCATGTTCACCATCCACAACCTGCAGGGCAAGCCGATTGCTTTTGCGGGGCGGATTTTGAAGAAGGACGTTAAGGCACCGAAGTACGTCAACAGTCCGGAGTCGGAGATCTACCACAAGTCGGACGTATTATATGGTCTTTACCAGGCGCGGCAGTCAGTGCGCAAGCAGGACAACGTGTACATGGTGGAGGGCTATACCGACGTCATCAGCCTGCACCAGCACGGGGTTCACAACGTGGTGGCGACCTCCGGAACGAGCCTCACGCCGGGGCAGGCCAAGCTGGTGAAACGGCAAACGGAGAACGTTACGCTGCTGTACGACGGTGATAAAGCCGGCATCAAAGCGGCCCTGCGTGGGGTCGATGTTTTGCTGGAGGCGGACCTGAACGTCCGCGTCGTTATTCTGCCCGACGGGGAGGACCCGGACAGCTACATGCAGAAGGTGGGCGTGACCGCCTTCGAGGAATACCTGACGGAAAAGCGGCGCGATTTTCTCTTCTTCAAGGCGGACCTCTTGCTGGAAGAAGCGGGCGACGACGTTGCGGCGCGCTCGGCGGCCATTCGGTCCAGCATCGCGACGCTGGCCTTAGTGCAAGACCCACTGAAGCGGGCGGGGTACTTGCAGCAGTTTACCGGTCGGTTGGGGCTGGAGGAGAGCTTGCTCATCAACCTCGTCAACCAGGCCGTTGCGGAGCAGCGGGAGAAAAAGAAGAAAGACCAGGAGCGGGAAGCGAGAAGGAAAGAAAGGGAGGCGCGCACGCAGGTGCAGGGGAAGGGTAAACGGCCGGGTCGGCGGCGCGATGTCCCTCCCCCACCCTCCGCCAACGATGCACCCGAATGGGGCGGTATGGAAGACGCCGGTTGGGCCGGAATGCAGGAGCCCGGAGCGGCAGCCGACGTTCCCCCGCCCCCACCTTCCGGCGGCGACGCGCCCAGTTGGGAAGGCATGGGCCAAGACGACGGCAGCTGGGCCGGAATGCAAGAACCGGGTTTCGACGGCGCGGGCGATGTCTTCGATATGCCCCCGCCGATGATCGACGGCCAGGTACCAGACGTCCCCTTTAGCGATCCCATTGCCGATGCACTACTCTACACCGGCCACACCTTCCAGGAGAAAGACCTCGTCCGTCTCCTCATCATCCACGGTGCTAAGCTCTACGACGAGGAAACCAACGTCTCCGTAGCCAGCTTCCTCACGGCCAACGTTGCCGACGTACTGGAAGACTTCGACAACGAACAGTACAAAAAGGCCGTCACCCTCATCACCGATTACGTAGGCCAGCACCAACAAGGCCCCACACCGGAGTGGTTCCTCAACCATCCGGAAGAGTACATCCGCATCCTGGCCACCGAAGCCACCGCGACGCCCTACACCATGAGCCCCAACTGGCAAGACAAGTACAAAGTCTACCTGCGCCAAAAGCACCCCGACGAAAACCAGAAGCTCTACGCCGATAACTTCCTCCGCATCTTCCGGATGGAAAAGGTAGACCGCAAGTGCAAGGAAAACATTAAGAAAATAAAGGAGTTTGAGAAAGCAGGAGAAACCAAAAAGGTGATCCTCTACCTGAAGCTCCAGATGCGCCTCGATGAGATGCGCAAGAACCTCGCCGCTGAACTCGGCACCGTAGTGATCTGACCAATGAACAACAAAAAGTCTCACGCATTTAAACATTAACTCGCCGCGTATCGCGTAGCGATCCAACGTAAGTAACCTCAGGACGAGCGTAGCGAAGTCCGGGGTCTCCCCACCCCCACCAAACCAAAACATCCATGCTAAAAGCAGTAGCCAACCGAAAATCAGTATTCCCCCAGTTCATGACGGACAAGCCCGTCAGCAAAGAAACCATCAGTGCGCTGCTGGAAGCGGCAAACATGGCCCCGAGCCATAAGAAGACGGAGCCGTGGCGCTTCCGCATCCACACCGGTGCTGGGCGGGCGAAGCTGAGCCAGCAAATCCAGGAAGTTTACGAAGCGGCCCGTGCACCGGAGGAGCGTAACCCTAAGGTGGTGCCTAAGTTCGACAAGAAAGTCCACCAGGCTCCGGTAGTGATGACTGTTTTCCTCCACCGCGACCCCGAAGAGAGCGTACCGGAGTGGGAAGAAGTCGCCGCCGTTGGTTGTGCCGTAGAGAACCTCTGGATCAGCCTCGAACAGTACGACCTGGGCGGCTACTGGTCTAGCCCCGGCTTTCTGTGCGGCGACTACGGCCAGTGGCCCGGCGCGGCCGCCAACGAACGCTGCGTTGGTGTGTTCTACTTTGGCCACTACGAAATGCCCGAGCTGCCCCGCCAACGCGGCAACTGGGAAGACAAAGTAAGTTGGATCACGGAATAAGAGCTTGTTGAGGAAAATCCGCTTCCACACCTAAGCAACCTCACCCCACCCCCTCTCCAACACGCTTCGCCTCAGGCTCAGCGGACCGCCTCAGGCAGCCGCGAAGCGAAAGGGGCTATCCCGAACAAAACGCTCCGCGTTTCGATAGTAAACCCCCGTAACGGGCCAAGGTCATCAGATTAGACACCCTAGCTCTAAGCCTAAGTACAATGCGCCACGAATTATTCGATATAGACACCGCCCTGCTCACCAATCGCTGCGTCGTTCGCCGCTTTCGGGAGAACGAGGGCGAGGTCTTTTACAACCTGATCTATAAAAACCGGGACCTCCTCCAGGATCACTTTCCCATGCTGGTAGGTGAAGTGGGCAACAGCGTGGAGACCACCGAAGTGTTCGTGCGCCAATGCATCGCCAACTGGCTGCTGCAAAACGAATTTGCCTTCGGCGTATGGTCTAACGAGACCACCGAGCTGATCGGTTACATTCACCTGTTCGACTTCAACTGGCAGGTACCCGCCGCAGAGATGAGCTTTTTCCTGGATCGGGACCACCTCAAAATGGGCATCATGACCGAGACCCTGGCCCGCGTGATCCGGTTTTCTTTCAAGCAACTAGACCTTGAAAAAATCTACATCAAAACCCTGGCGGACAATTACGACTGTCAGCGCCTCGTGCGCCGGGTCGGCTTCAGCCGCGAAGGGGATTTGCGCAACGAATACCGTAAGCCCGGTGGTAGCCTGGTAGACTTGATCCGCTTTGGCTTTAGCCGGGAGACTTATGGGGAGTAGCTTTCTCAATCAGCAAAATCGCGCTGGGCTGAACGGTGCCTACCGGCAACGTTCAGCCCAGCGCTAAGTAAATGCCCCCTGCGGGGCCAACCTAACTAACCAAAACCAAAAGACCTTGAATATTTCAGTAATCGGAGCCGGCCAGATGGGAGCTGGCATTGCGCAGGTGTTCGCCGCTGCGGGCCACAACGTAAGCCTTAACGACATCAACCAGGCCGCCATTGACCGGGGCATCGCGGCAATCGCGTCCAGCCTGGACCGGATTGTGCGGAAGGAGAAGATCACCGAGGCGGACAAAGACGCTACGCTGGCGCGCATCTCCGGGTATACCGATCTTGCCGAAGGAGTTGGCCAAGCGGACCTCGTCATCGAAGCGGCCACTGAGAACGTAGACCTCAAGCTGAAAATCTTTGCCGACATCGACCGCTTTGCACCTGCGGCCGCGCCCCTGGCAACCAATACTTCAAGCATCAGCATCACCAGGATCGCAGCGGCCACCAAGCGCCCCGAAAAGGTGATCGGGATGCACTTCATGAACCCCGTACCGGTCATGAAACTCGTGGAAGTGATCCGGGGCTACGCCACCGACGAGGCGACCACCAAACTGGTGATGGACCTGAGCCGCGAGCTTGGCAAAACGCCCACGGAAGTGAACGATTACCCCGGTTTCGTCGCCAACCGCATCCTGATGCCGATGATCAACGAAGCCATCACGACCCTCTTTGAAGGCGTGGCGGGCGTAGCGGAAATTGACACCGTGATGAAGCTCGGCATGGCGCACCCGATGGGTCCGCTCCAACTGGCCGACTACATCGGGCTGGATACCTGCCTGGCCATCCTGAACGTGATGAAGGACGGCTTTGGCCGCGCCCACCACCAACCCTGCCCCCTGCTGGTGAACATGGTGATGGCCGGTAAGCTTGGCCGGAAATCCGGGGAAGGGTTTTATGATTATTCTGGTGGGGGGAAGGAGCTGGTGGTTAGCACTGCTTTTGGGTAGAGAGGGCTGTTATAGATAAATTTGTTTTTGGGGGTGGGTTGTTTTGGTATTTTAGCTGTACGCAATTACGGCCCTTCCCTAATAACCTCATTTATTAGAGTAGATGTTCAAACACCTTCCCTAATAAATGGGTTTATTAGGGAAGCGCCCACCACCTGGTTGAGGCACACTACGTGTACAAATCGAACTCAATCAGGGCCGCAAGCGCCATTTTTTAAACGGATAACTTATTGTTCCGCAATCCCTAAGTCTCGCGCTCGGAGAGCGCGTTGTAAACTCGCACACGGAGAGTACTTCGGCCAGTTAAAACTCCATTTCAGAGCCTTCGCCCTGGCCGATGCGGATTTTCCGCTCCAGGTCACCAAGGGATTTCCGGATCTCATCGTTGGTTTCCATCAGGTCCTTCACGGTCTTGATGGAGTAAAGTACCGTGGAGTGATCTCGCCCACCGAACATGCGACCGATGGACTTCAGGCTTTCCTCAGTGTACTGCTTAACCAGGAACATGCTGATCTGGCGGGCCAGGACTACGTGCCGGCGGCGGGTAGCGGAGGCGAGGTTTTCAACTTCCAGGTTGTAGTATTCCGCGACCGTCCGTTGGATTACTTCGGGAGTAACCTCTTTGTTGATTTCGGTGACGAAGTTCTTAAGCACTTCTTTGGCGAGCTTGAGGTCGATTTCCTGCTCGTCGCCAAGTACGCCTTTGTGTAGTACGAGGTTATTCAGTACACCTTCCAGCTGGCGGATGTTGTGCTGAATGTGGAAGCAGATGAACTCGGCAACGTTGGAGGGGATTTCTACGTCGGTGCTGTTGGCTTTAGACTTCAGGATCGCCATCCGGGTTTCCAGGGCTGGCATGCTCAGATCGGCACTCAGGCCCCACTGGAAGCGGCTGCGGAGGCGTTCTTCAATGTCGAGCTCGATGATGGGGCGGTCACAGGTCATCACAACCGCCTTATTATTCTGGCGCAGTACGTTGAAAAGGTTGAAGAACACGTCCTGGGTCTTCTTCCGCTTTACCAACTGCTGGATATCGTCTACGAGCAGTACGTCTACGTTTTGGTACCAGTTGACGAGATCATTGGTGGTGTTGCTACCGATGGAGCTCACCAGCTGGTTCGTGAAGGTATCTGTGCTAACGTAGAGAACGGCCTTGTTCGGGAACTTTTCCGTGATGTGATTCCCTATCGCCTGCAGCAAGTGGGTCTTGCCCAAACCTACGTTTCCGTGAATCACGAGCGGGTTAAAGGCGGTGTTGGCGGGGTTGTCGGCAACGGCTTTTGCAGCATTACGCGCCAGGCTGTTACAGTCTCCTTCGATGAAGTTAGCGAAGGTGTAGCGGGTATCGAGGTTACTCGGAATCCGGGGGCGGGTAACTCCGGGAATAACGAATGGGTTACCGGGGGCCGGTCGGGGGCTGGGGACACCGGTGTTTTTCTTTCCGTTCTTTGCGGAGCCGTTGTTGGCAGTACCGTTCCGCCCTTCACCTCGGGCGGGGCTGATGCGGTACTGAAGGCGGCCAGCCGTACCAAGTGCTTGTTGCAAACTAGACTTGAGCACATCAACGTAGTGCTCCTCCAACCACTCATAAAAGAGCCGGTTGGGGATTTGAATCGTCAACTCATTCTGCTGCAAAGCAACAGGGCGTATTGGGGCGAACCAAGTCTGAAAACTTTGGGGATCGACGCTTTGTCGAATGTTTTGCAGGCAGTTGTTCCAAATAGCAGTATGATCCATTTTGTATCCCAGTTGCACAGAAATAGTGTTCCAATCACGGCGTGGCTAGGGCCGGTCAGTTAGTAAATGATGTTTCGTAAATCAGTAAGTTAACAAACAGGAACCGCAATTCCGCGGGGTCGGCAAGTGCTTCGTCAGAGGCCCCGTGGTGAAGGGCGAAACAAGTGCAGGTCGGTGTGATTCTCTTCACCTAAGCTCTTTAGGCGGACGGCAAATATGAGGAGAAACACAGCACCTTTGCAAGTAAAACACTGCTTATTTAAGCAGAATTATCTTTGGCGCACGTCTGACACCCGGATCGGCAATTTTGTCATAAGCAGGACACGACTAAAACCAAATTTATACTCGCAAATTATTGCAAGCGACGCACCGCCGCTCAGTGTTCCCCGGAAAGGTGACCTCCATCCGGCCGAGCCGCAGGCCACCAAAACCTACCTGATTCACGATCACGGGATTGCCTTGTTGGTTATCCACCAAAGTTGGCTCATTGAGGAAGGTATGGGTATGTGCTCCGAGGATGATGTCGATGTCGGTAGAGGAGGACGCCAGGTCGATATCGTCCACCTCTTCATCGCTGCGGTATTTGTAGCCGAGGTGGCTCAGGCAGATAACCAGGTCGCACCTTTCTTTGTGCCGCAGTACGCGGGCGGTTTCGTTGCCGACGGCCAGGGGATTGAGGTACTGGGTGTTGCCGTACAGATCGTCCGGTACTAAGCCCGATAGTTTGATGCCGAGCCCAAACACCCCAACTTTGATGCCTTGCTTATTGAAGACCTTATAAGGCTGGGTCATTCCCGAGAGGGGCGTATTTTTAAAGTCGTAGTTAGCCGTTAGCATGGGGAAGTCGGCGTGGCCCATCTGCTTGGCGAGGTTTTCCATGCCTGCGTCGAAATCGTGGTTACCGATGGTGGCCGCGTCGTAGCCCATTTGGGTCATCAGTTTCATCTCCAGCTCTCCGGCGAAGAAGTTGAAGTAGGGTGTACCCTGGAAGATGTCTCCACTGTCCAGCAGCAGTACGTTCGGTTCTGCTTTGCGGATTTCGCTGATGAGGCGCATCCGCCGGATGGCACCGCCCTGGTTGGCGTTGCGGCCGCCGTCGTCCGGGAAGGGATCAATGCGGCTGTGCCAGTCGTTGGTGTGCAGGATGGTGAGGCGCGGCACCTTCTTCAGTAAGGACGAAGCCGAGCCCAGGCCGGGCACCATCAACAGGCCTCCGCCTACGGCAGCTTTTTTCAGGAAGAATCTTCGGTTGAGCATAAGTCTGGAGTCTGAAGGTAAAGAAAAATGGGGCGCGGCCGCAGGTGCAAGGAAGGTTAAAGGCCCATGGATGGATCGGGAAGCATGGCGGATCGGCCATGTTTTACGTACCCTTTTAGCCACTAGTGGCTGAGTTCACAATTACTTAGCCGTTATTCCTTGTCTTTTCGTACCGTGACTTCGTTGCTAAAATCCTCATTTAGCTACGGCTAAACTCCGGTTTTAGCGCCTTGTCACAGCACGAAAATCCTGCGGACTAAACGACCAGATAATTATGAACTCAACCACTAGAGCTAGGCTGTTAAACCTGACGATGATCACCCGTGACGGTTTTCTACCACCAAAACGC
>CAYWMW010000159.1:0-2657 GCA_964458975.1 uncultured Lewinella sp.
AGAAACTAGGAACTAGGGAACTAGGAAGCTAGTTCCTAGTTCCTAGCTTCTAGTTCCTAACTTCGAACCCTAAACGCCCAAGCCGGTTTCCAATAAGGAGCAGCACAAAACCAGCGCTTTAACAAAGACCAACCAAAAATATGGCCAACTCCATTGTAGATACCCTAATCGACACCGTAAAGGACGCAGTAAGCAACGGCGACACCAGCATGATCCAGCAATTTTCCGGCGGGAATATTGACACTGTGGACGAATTCATGCGCAAAACCGAACACACCGGCCCCAAGAATTATGGCCGGGGCTTCCTGGCCGGCGTCCTCGGTGGGCTGGCGGGCGTAGCCGTAAAAATGATCGTTGATCGTTACGTAGCGCCCGACACCGTACAGGTAGAAGATAAACTAGCCGACGACCTGGTAGACCGCGCCGAAGCCCTCACCGGTATCGACCTCGACGAAGCCGGTGAAGACGCCGCCGCCGATATCATTGAGGTAGGCATCGGTGCGCTCATGGGCGGTATCTACGGCCTGGCAGTAGAAGCCATGCCCGAAGCGAAAACCGAAGCTGCGACCGGCGAAGGAGGAGGTGTCTTCGCTACCGTTCAGCAACTCGCCGTACCCGCTATGGGCATCATGCCCGCTGCCGCGAAGGACGTTGCTAAAGATAAATTCCAGAACCTCGCCGGCCACGTCGCCTTCGGCGCCACCGTGGAGATCGTGCGCAGAACGTCACGCTACTACATGGAGCAATAATAGACAGCCTTTGGCTTTTTTAGACGGCTACGCCTTTTTAGCATTCAGCATCTAGGGTACCGAAAATGACGGCTTGATCGCTAAACGCTTAAAAAGGCCGTAGGCCGTATGACATGCTTTACCTAGTCCCCACCCCCATCGGTAACCGCGAAGACATCACCCAACGCTCCATCCGGATGCTGACGGAGGCCGACCTCGTGCTCGCCGAAGACACCCGCACCAGCCGCCCGCTCATGCAGCACTACGGCGTGGAAACCCCACTGCGCGCCTACCACGCCCACAACGAACACGGCATCGTTCCCGCCCTGGTGGACGAACTGAAAGACGGCGCCACCTTCGCTCTCATCACCGATGCCGGAACCCCGGGCATCAGTGACCCCGGCTTCCTGCTCGTCCGGGCCTGCCGGGAGGCAGGCGTGGAGGTGAGTTGCCTGCCCGGCCCGGCTGCCTTTGTGCCCGCCCTGGCGGCCAGCGGCATCCCGTGTGATAAGTTCCACTTCGAAGGCTTCCTCCCGCACAAAAAGGGCAGGCAGACCCGGCTGAAGTACCTCGCGGCCCTGCCCCATACCTTTGCCCTCTACGAAAGCCCGCACCGCATCGTTAAGCTCCTCGGCCAGCTACTGGAGTTTTGTGGAGAAGACCGTACGGCCTGCGTCGCCCGCGAAATATCTAAGCTCCACGAAGAAATCACCACCGCCCCACTCTCGGAGCTGAAGGCGCATTATGAGGCGAAGGGGAAGGTTAAGGGGGAGATTGTGGTTGTGGTGGCGGGGAAATAGCTCGTCGGCCGAACGAAAGCTCCGACGACGAGTTAGTTTACTTCCCTACATTAGCCCAATGCCAACCCAGCTCCCCACCATCCGCCCCGCCCATCCGGCAGAATACCCAACCATTGAGTTAATCGCCCACGCCACCTGGCCTTCAGCCTACGGAGACATCCTCACGCCGGAGCAGATCAGCTATATGCTCGACCTGATGTATTCGCCCGCCGCCATCATCGAGCAGGTCGCCTCCGGGCAAGAGTTCTACGTCCTGGAAACCATCGATATGCGGCTGCACGAAAAACAACTCGTCGGCTACGTCAGCCACCAGTTTGATTACCTGCCCGGCACCACCAAAATACACAAGCTCTACGCCCTGCCCGCCGTACAGGGTAAAGGCTACGGCCGCCTGATGATCGACCACGTAGCCGCCCAGGCCCGCGCCGCCGGACAGCAAAAACTCCGCCTCGACGTCAACTACAAAAACCGCGCCCTCGGCTTCTACGAAAAGCTCGGCTTCCACAAAACAGAACGCTGCAACACCGACATCGGGAACGGCTACCTGATGGAAGATTGGGTGATGGAGATGGAACTGTAGTTTTGTGGTTCGGTGGTCTTGTGGTTCGGTGGGCTTGTGGAGGGTGGTCTTTTGGTTCGGTGGTCTTTTGGTAATTTGGCCCTGAAATATAAAGCTATGCGCGTACTGATTCAGCGGGTATCCTCCGCTTCCGTTACCATTGAAGGGAAAGTTTCCGGCCAGATCGGCCCCGGCCTCCTCATCCTGCTCGGCATCGAAGATTCGGACACCGCAGAAGACATCGACTGGCTCTGCGGCAAGATCAGCCGCCTCCGCATCTTCGGTGACGAAGACGGCCTCATGAACCGCAGCGTGACGGACGTAGACGGCGGCCTGCTCGTCGTCTCCCAGTTCACACTCTACGGAAGTACGAAAAAAGGGAACCGCCCGAGTTTCATCCGCAGCGCGAAGCCTCCGGTGGCGATTCCGCTCTACGAGCAGTTCGTAAAAACCCTGGCCTTCACCGCCGTTCGGACGGTAGAGACGGGAGAGTTTGGCGCGGATATGCAGGTGGCGCTGGTAAACGACGGGCCGGTTACGATCTGGATGGACTCGAAAGCGAGGGAGTGA
>CAYWMW010000159.1:2757-4124 GCA_964458975.1 uncultured Lewinella sp.
CTAAAACTCCTTATCCCCAAACTCACTCTTCGGCAACTTGGTCTTATTGTTCAGCTTGGTGAACCGGTAGCCAACCCCGAGGCGCAGGATGTCCGGCTCGTAGACGTAGTTCGTCGTCGTGAAGAAGTCGGGCCTGGAGGTCGTGATTCTTTGCTGGTTGTTGTCCCACAGGCCGAGGCTGATGTTTTGCCACTGGAAGGTGACCGCGAGGCGCTGCTCGGGGAATTCGCGACGCAGGCTCAGGTAGGGGTTGAAGAAACGTCCGTCCCGCCCCTGTGCGGTAACCCGCTCGGAGAGATAGTTGATGCCCAGTTGCAGGTCCGCCAGCTTAAAGACGGGGACATCGGTAACGGCGTTGATGCTGTACACCCAGTTCCCCGTATCCACTTCATCGCCGAAGACCTCGCCCTGAATCTGGTAACGGAAGAGGTTGCCGCCCAGGGAAACCCGCCAGTCGTTACCCGCAGGAAAAATCGTCAGGCCCAGCTCCAGGCCGAGGGCATCCGCCGAGCCGACGTTGGTGTAGATCCGGTTCAGGATGGTATCGTTGAAGACGGTGTTTACGCGGTTGATCACGTCCCGCGTATGGCGGTAGTAGACGGTGGCGAAGGCGGAGTTGTCGCCCCAGTTAGTGGTGGCGCCGAACTCTAATAAATCAGTTAGTTCGGGGAGTAGCTCGGCGTCCCCCTGCTCCAGGGTTTCGTTGTGTTCGCGCTCGGGGAAGGGCGTCATCTTGAAGGTTGTCGTCCGGTCAATACGGCGGCTGTAACCAGCTTTCAGGTAGCGGCCTTCACCAAGCTGGTAGCGGAGGTTAACGGAGGGGTAGAGCCCAACCCGATCCAGGCGGTAAGTCGTATCCGGGCGGTTGAGCTTCACGGTTCGGTCAAAGTATTCGAGGCGGAGGCCGGCGGCGTATTCAAGCTTTTCAGTGGCACCGCTAACCTGGCTGTAGGCCGCATGAACATCGCGCCGCAGTAAGATACCGTTTGTAAACAATGGGTTTTCGACGAAGCGGTCGTTCTCAAAATCCCGGTCGAGATAAAGGAAGTCGCCGGGGTGTTTGAGGTAACGAAACTGGTAGCCACTTTCCCAGGTAGCCGCGCCGATTTTCCCGGTATAGTCGAGGTTGAGACGGTAGCCATCGAGCGGATTGTCGTTGGTATTGAACTGGTACTGAAGGGAATCGGTGGAGCCTTGCTCGGTGAGGATGGTGTTGTCGGTTGGCCCGCCGAGGAGGGTACGTTCGTAGAGGCCGGAGAGGGCTAGCTTGCGGTCGTTGCCGAGGTCGCGTTCGTAGTCCAGGGAGGCGATGAAGAAATCGCCACGGCGGACACGGAGGTTTTCGTTGTAGAAGGTGCGTTGGTTGA
>CAYWMW010000159.1:4224-10140 GCA_964458975.1 uncultured Lewinella sp.
GCGGCGGTAATCTAGGCCAGCGGCGATGTCCCATTTGCCTGAGCGGTAGCCTGCGCTGAGGTCGGCGGCGTAGCGTTTTTGCGGGTCTTTATTGTCGTAGTTCTGGAGGCTGGGCAGGCCGTAATTGAGGTTTCCGGCCAGGCTCCAGCCGTCGGTGGTGCCGCGTTTGGTACGGATGTTGACGATGCCGGCCTTGCCGTCCGGATCGTACTTCGCGCCGGGGGTAGTGATGATTTCTACGCTGGCGATGGCGTTGGCGGGCAGCTGGCTGAGGATGGTGGCGGGGTTGGTTTGTACTGGCCGGCCGTCGATGAGCACCAGGAAGCCGGTCGCGCCGCGCACGGTGATTTCGCCCTGGCCGTTGACGGCTACGGCGGGCAGGTTGGCGATCACGTCGGTGCCCGTCCCTCCGGCGGCGTTGGTGAACTGCTCGGCGTTGAACGCCTGGCGGTCGAGGCGGTGGATGTCGGTCAGTTTTTTGCCCGTCACCTCCACTTCCTTCAGGATTTGGGCGCCGGAGCGCAGGTACAAAGTAAGTTCTTCCGGAGACCGCTCCACGGTAAACACATCGGTATACACCGGAGCATAGCCGATGAAACTGGCCTGCACCAGCACCAACGCTCCCCGCCGAACCTTGCTCATTTCAAAACCTCCCCCGGCACCTGCGACCGCGCCCGTAACCAGACTGGAATCTGTCGCGTTCAACAAACTCACGGTGGCGAACTCCACCGCCTCGTTCGTATCGCCGTCCAGCACCCGGCCCCGCAGGTTTACCGTAGATTGGGCGAAGAGGGCGCAGGAGGACAGTGTGAGAAATAGGGTCAGTGGGAGCTTATGCATTATGCCTGGGTTGAACCTGCAAGTTATGCGGGAAAAGGCAAAGCCACCCACTCCTCCCGCCCAATCACCGGTAAAACTGCCTCCGCCTCCACGTAAGGATACCGAACCCCCGTCAAATAAAGCCCCTCCGGCGGCGCAAGGTGGAAACGCTCCAAACGCTCCCCGGTGCGAAGCGCTCGGGCAAAGTCTTCCACCGAAACTTCCCCCTTCCCAATCCGCAGCAGATTGTCCACCAGCAACCGGATCATGCCGCGCAAAAAGCGGTTCGCCACGAACCGCAACCGCAACCGATCCCCCGCCGCATTCCGATACAAGGTCGCCTCCCGGAAACGAACGATGGTCGTATTGTGCCGGTCCGGCGCCTTGCAGAAGGCCCGGAAATCTTCGTTGACCAGTAAGAGCGGTAAGGCTTCGGCCACCCGTTCAGGATCAAAACTACTCAGGTCAAACAGCCCGCTGGATCGGTCCAGCCAGGCATCCGGTTTGCCGTGCAAAAAGTAGTCGTAGGTCCGTTCCGTTGCGTCAAAACGGGCCTGGGCGTTATCCGGGACGGGCAGGGCCGCATACAACGAAATGCCCGCCGGCAAGCGCTTGTTAACGATAAAGACGTAACGCTCCGGCAACGGTTTCCCGGTGCGGAGGTAAGCGTAAAACTGGGTCGCATGAACCCCCGCATCCGTCCGCCCGCAGCCCCCCAGGATCACCTCCCGACCGTGGATTTCACTCAGGCATTCCTCCAGCGTCTGCTGCACGGTAACCACCCCGCCGGGTTGGCGCTGCCAACCGCGGAAGTCGGTGCCGTCGTAAGCCAGCGATAGGAAGTGGTGGTGGGGCATGGGGGAATGTAGGGCAATATGCGTTTTTATAAAAGCTGAACTATTCGATTAATACCTTCCAGTATCCCCCCTTCGCAGGCCCCACTCTTTCCAGCAAGCCGTTGTCTTTTAAAATTTTTATTTTCTTCTCAACTGTTCTTATTTTGAGACCTAAGTTGCTGGCTAGCTCTGGAATTGTAATGTTTGGATTCGATGCCATTTTCTTTAACATCATCCGCGAACTTTTCCCCGGCATTTTCCCCGGCATTTTCCCCGGCATTTTCCCCGGCATTTCTTCTTTTAGAATGTGTGTATTCTCCGAACTTTTCTCTGGTAAGTAGTCTGCTAGCTTTTGGCTAAAAAAGTTGACTTCGAGGCCACCCAATTCATTACTAAACTTGGGCGCATCATTTCCGTAAGCCAAGGATAAATCTACAATCGTATCAATCCCACGGCCCCAAGACTCTACAAAACCGGCACGAAAGAAAACCTCTGCAATTGAAGGGTTAAAAGGTATTGATTGATGAACTGTAGTAAGATTTTCTATCGACCAAGTTCTTGGTAACTCTCCCTGATTCCAAATGATTACGCGGTCCTCAAAAACTTTGATCTGGATTGGTACACCTGAACTATAGTCTTTGTGAGTAATGGCATTAACCACTGCTTCCCGTAGGGCGTTTTTGGGAAATAGAAATTCTTCCGTCCGCTCTACCGTTTCATAACGAATATAGGCTTTCAGGTATTTCGTCAGTAAAAGGTCCATGACACGATCAACCTGAAGGACTAACGGGCCTTCAATGACATCATGATAAAGCACGTTTGCCGGGCTACTGAAAAAACCAATTTTCACATTGGCTCCGCTGTAAAAATTACCTGGTTCGGGGTGGAAAAGCAGTACCCCTGCGTTGGTGATGTATTGCCCATCGAGGAGCTTAAGCTTAGTAAGTAGTTCTGCTGGGGAAAGGGAGGAAACTTCAGGGCTAAGACGTTGCCTTGCAATTGCCTTGTCGCAAAATACCCTCATGACTTCCGTGCTCAGGTCACTGATCTGGACGTAAGGCTTCGGAACGCTATCCCAATGCTTGCCTTGCTTACGCAGTAAAAATTGATTCAGGGAGGCCCCCTTCAACTCTTGCTTCGTACTGCCGGAGCGGTAATGATATTGCCCTTTATAACTAACGGGGAACGGATACGCGGCCACATCAATTGAAAGCCACAACAGACCGTTTTCATCGTGAGATTTTACGTCAACAACTATGCCAAGAATATCCCGTATTTTATTTGGGAGCATTTCCAGTAGCTGATTCGCGTTAGATACTCCTACAATTTTTCCAGCGTCGTCCTTCCCAATTTCCAAACGCCCACCTTCGGCATTAGCGAATCCGCTAACCCATTTGATGTATTCGTCTTTCCAGACCGACTTCCACTCTATGGTTTGATTTTCCAGCACTGGCTACAAACATAGCTAAAGTGTTTTAATAAAATGATAAAGCAACGAAGAATTTCAAAAGAAAGCCTGCACCTGCGCCCGCCCCACGTGCACCGTCCGCGCCTCCCCCGTCTGCCGGCCCTCATAACTAAGCGTAAGCTGCAAATACTGCCCCAGTTGCCGCGTAGCGCCCACGTTCCAAAGCAGGTTGCGGCCGGGCTGGAGGCCCTGTAACAGCGCAAAACCCACCGGGCTGCGGGACTCTCCCTCAAAAGCAATATCCACCCACCGGAAGCGGGCCGTAAGCCAGTTTTTGTAGTTGCCCTCCAGGTCGAGTTCGAGGCGGTCCGTCCGTTCGCCTTCGCTGCCGGGAAGGGTGTTCACTTCCTGGCCGAAGATGACTTTGGTAACAAGCCGCAGCTCCCCCGGCTGCCAGTTGATGCTCGGCTCCGCCCGCCGAAATTCGATCTGGAAGTCTTTGTTGTTGAAGAACTCCGAGTCGGCGGCTCGGGTACCGGTAACGGCGGCGGCTTCCAGGGAAAGCTGATCGTTTGGGCGATACCGAAAGCGCAGGGTCCAGTCCTGGGTTTGGTTGGCCTCATAACCGGTGGTCAGGACGCGGCGATTGCGCCGGTCCGCATTGCTCAGTTGGACGTCGTACTTCGGGTTGGCCCGGTTGAAGAACAAGCCGTGGCGGCGCTGCACGTTGAGCGCAACCAAACTTGAATCCGCTACACCAAGTTGCAGCGGGTTCCAGGCATCAATCGCCGGGCTCTCCCGCGTCTTCCGGTCAATGATGATACTGGTGTTGAGGGCGAAGCGGCGGAGGAATTTTTTGAAGCCCTGCGCGTCGCGCCAAAGCCGGGTGGGGTCCCAGTTAATTTTCTGGTTCAGGGCTACGTTATCGGTCCTGATGAAGTCGTTGCTGAATACGGAGACGCGGACGTAGTCGGCAATGTCCGCAAAGGGCGCAATCTCCATTTCGTTTGGCTGGATGCGACCGTCGTTATTGTACAGACTATCCTGCCAGATGTACTGGCCCTGCCCCGCGCCGACGAAGAGGTACTGGAAGTCTACCCGTGGTTCCTGCCCGTTGCCGACCTGGTAGGTAGTCTGGGTACGGAGGCTGCGCTCCAGGGCGTTGGTGCGCAGGTCCAGACGGCCGAGGAAGGTTCGGCTCGGGGTATCGTCCACCAGCTCACGGTTGTTGACGGCGAGGTCGCGGAAGGTAAAGTTGCCGCCGAACTGGACGTTCTTGCTGGCGGTGTAGTTCCCTTCGGCGGTGACCTCACGGGCTTCGGTAGAGACTACGAGTTCGTCGCCCTTCGGCAGTTGGTCCGTACGCTGGTTGGCGCTGATGCTGAGCTTATATTTGTCGTTGGCGGGCAGGGCGAGGCCGATGGAGTAGCGGTCGAACTGGAAAGACAGCGGCGAGAGGGTATCCACGCCGATTTGCTGCCGCAGCGAGCGTTCGCCTTCGTAGCTCGATTGTAAGGACCACCCGCCGAGTTTTTCGAACGTTTTGCTGAGTTTGAGCTTTGGCCTGCGGAAGCTGCCGTCGGCTAATTCATCCTTGCTTTCGAGGAGGCTAAGGTTACCGTCTACCTGCCAAGTGTCGGTCTTGAGTTTTACGGCGGCGGCGTGGCGTTGGCCTGAGTAGCTGTTGCCCCGCGTGAATTGCTCGTAGTCGTAATCGATCCGGCCGACGCGGGCTTTCACCAGCCCCACTCCCGCGCCGATGATCTGCTCGTTCTCCCGCTCGGGCTGTACCGTTCCGAGGCGGTTACTGAGGTTCCAGTTTCTGAAAAACTCCGGGCTGCGGTAGGGGTTGATGGCGTTGAAGCTGCGCTCCAGAAATTCGTAGTGGCCGCGCCCGGCGATGGCCCAACCGAGGGAGTCTGGCCCGATGGGAACCGACCGGTCGGCATCGATGCGCAGGGCGCTGCCGTTGTCGTCTGCGGCGTCTTCGCGGCTGAAGCGGTTCAGGTCCAGCTTACTGCGGGAGCCTTCGATGCGCAATGATCCGTTGTCTTTAAAGCGGTACTCGCCGCCCAGGGCGATGAGTTGTTGCTGGGTGGGCGCGACGAGGTCGATGATGGGGGCGAAGTTGCCCCGGGGCGTACAGGTCTCCGGGTCGGAGCCGACGTAGCGGAAGACGCGCTCGTTGGCCGGCCGGTCGGTATCCAGCTCGTACTCGCCGAAGCCAGTGCCGCGCTCGGTGAAGGTGGCCACGAAGCGGCCGCCGATGGCGTTCTTCAGGTAGGCAGTATCAATCCGGATGCCGCCACAGAGGTAGCTCGTGTCGCGGAGTTGGTAGGTGGCGCGCTGCTCCGCGCGCCCGTCGAGCGTATCCAGGCTGAGAATGGGGATGCCGCCCTGCCCGTCGCCAAAATCCGCCAGTTGGGCGCGTTGGTTGGCGTTCAGCTCCAGGTCTCCGGTGGCGGTGCGGCTGTCTTGTTGGGTGTAGGCGTTGAGGTAGGTGCTGAATTGCCCTCTTCGCCCCCCGGCCCCCAAAGGGGGAGAGTCGTAACGAACGCCGCCGGTGGCCAGGGTACGGAGGTAGCGCTGGTCGGCAAATTCGTACTCGGCCGTGATGCGGCTGTCGCGAGTGATGAGGCGGCGGGTGGTGAAGATTAGCTCGGCGAGGTTGTAGTCGATCACGTAATCCCCGTCTAGGCCCCGGACGAGGAGCTCTCCGTCCAGAAAAATCCGCTCCGTTCCGGCCAGTACGATGAGGAAGCGCTGGTTGCCGTTGCCCACCAGCCGGTACGGCCCCTGGTTGCCCTCAATGGGCTGGATCTGCTGGCGGGTGAATTGGCCGCGGGCTACGGC
>CAYWMW010000160.1:0-10123 GCA_964458975.1 uncultured Lewinella sp.
GTGAAACTCCACAAACATAACACAACCAACCCTTTACGCCAGCATCCGCCAACGTCTTTTTACCAATGAAGCAGGTCAAAGACATCCAGAAAAGGCTGTTCAGGCTAACGCTCCGCATTGGTAATCGGCTGATAGACATTTGGTTAGCACTGGTTTTTTCCTGGACGAAAATATGTTCTCAGGCGGCTACTTAACGCACACCTTTCGGTAGGTACAATTTACGCATCTTTTCCTGATCGAGGTAGCTTTCGGAAAAGTATTTTCCATTACCACCGACCTTATTTCTTCGGCCGCTTTGCGGATATCTTCCAGGGCCGACGGAGGGATCGGAACCTCCACCACTTTGTTATTACTGCGCGTATAAACGATGAAGCCTTTTTCGACCCGCTTCCCGAAGTTATGCTCAATCAACAGAGCGTAGCAGTACAACTGTGTGCGGTAGGTTGAGTAGACCTTGTCTTTATACTCCGCAAATTTATAATCCAGCGGCGCGAAGCTGCCGTCGTCTAGTTCCAGGACTTCGTCCACGCGGCCACGTAGAAAATCATTCGTCAGGTACTGGTCATCAAAACGGCCAACTACGCCAAGGCGTTTGCGCAAATACCCTTTATTCCGCTCCAGACGCTCATCGTGTAGGTTGCGGCCGCGGATAACCTTACCGAATTTTTCTTCATTCTGCGGCAATCTCAGTACCCACTCGAAGTACGTAAACCGGGGGCAGTACAAATGCTGAATGATGTGCGACGGAGTAATACTGAACATACCTTGCTTTTTTAAAAAACCTGACCTGGCACCTGCGGCCTCGCCCATAAAGAGAATTGTGAAAACACACCCTTCCGGTTCATAACAACAAATGCCGGATTTCCGCCGTCACCAGTTTCCGGTCGAAGGCCTGCCCGAGGAGGATGGCCTGCTTCAGTTCCTTTTTGGTCAAGGAGAACAAGTACACCTTGTCCACCGCTTCGTCGATCAGGTCTTCGACGTCGAGCCGCAGGGTATCGCGTTCGTCGGCCGTCACCTCACCCAGAAAAACGCTGTACTGGACCCGGTAGAGCCCCGCCTGCTTGCAGTGCCGCGCTACCCTGCTGCGTGCCCGGTCGTCAGCGATGTCGTAGAGTAGCCAGAGGATCATAATTCGGTGATTTCAATGTCCGTAATTTCTCGTTCCAGTAGTTCCTGTGCGAACCGGTGAGCATCGGCCAGCATGGCGTTCATGCGGGTGCGTACCCGACGGCCGGAGCGCACCTTTTCCCCGTCCAGGTAATTTCCGAGTGCTTCGATGAGGAGCTCTTTGCCCGGCTTCACCAGGGTAATGCCACCGGCCAGCTCGCCGTAGTGCCCCGCGTTCACTTTCTTGCCGCTGAAGAGGCGAAACACCACCCGGTCTACGTGCGTTCGGTACGGCTCGATGAAGTCGAACACCATACTTTTCTGGTTATAATCATCCCGGTGCATGAAGCCAACGTAGGGGTCAATGCCCGCCGTCATCAGCGCCTTTTCCACCCGGGCGTAAAGGATGCCGTAGCCGTAGTTCAGGAAGGCATTGAAAGCATCGGTCGCTGGCCGAAAACTACGGCCGTTGAACTGGTACGGCGCGGGCGTCAGCTTGCTCAACGTCTGCCAGTACAGCCGCCCGGCCGTCCCCTCCAGGCCACGGAGCGTATCGGCCACCTCGCTCGTTTTCTTGCCCGCCGCCACGCAGGTTTCAATGGCGTGGGCCAGCGCGCCGATGCGGTCGCCCCGTTCGTCGAGGAGCTCGTGGTGGTGCTTGCGGTGTTTCTTCAGTTTTTGGAGTAAGGCGGCCTGGTTTTCCAGCTTTGCTACCAGCCAGCGCCCCGTATGCCGCAGGCCTTCACGGCCCAGACTGGCCTCCAGTTGCCGCTTACGGATTTTGCTGGTACTGCCCAGTTTAGCGTGCCAGAACCTACCGAGGGGCTGCCCGTTCCGGTCCGCCAGAATGATGTCTACGTTGTGCGTCAGGGCCAACCGCAGCGCATCGCTGCTCAACGCGCCCGCTACGGTCAGGATGATGGCCGTCACCTTATGCGCCGCCAGGTGGTGCTTTTGCGTACCACCACCCTGAGCAGCGGGTATGCGAATCTCGAACATGGCCTCCTTCACGTGCAGGTAAGTGCCGAAACTATTAAGGTAAATTTGCATGGCCGCAAGGTCGGCTGGCCGAGTGTAAACAAGCTTCACTCCCCTTTTCGCCCTTACTCCCTTTCCTCTTTATTCCCTTCCCCTTTTACTTTCAGGGCGCGGCCGCAGGATGCAAAGACGGGTTTTCCAGAACATTGGGATCACCCCGGCACCACCGTCCCGAACCCCTTACTGGTAGACTTCCCGATGCCCAGCCCCGAAGGCAAAGCAACGTTGGCCGTAAAACTGCCCACGTACATCTGCATTCGCTTGTTCTTATAGTTCACCAGCCGGGGCTGCAAGCGATGGCTGAGCATAATCGGCCGGTCCTCCGTCACCTCACACCCAATGCCCCGCAGCGCCGTAACGAGGTGGCTGGTGATAAGCTTGGTCATAAAGGCCTTCACCTCCGCATCTGGCAGCGCTTTGAACGTAGCATAATTATCTTGATTGAAAGCAAACAAAGGCGAAGCGAAGCGGTACTCCCGCAGTTCGGAAATCACCCCCGCTGGCACCTTGTTCACCTCCAACTCCTTATCGTCTACCCTGATCGACTGCCCCGCCAGGTCAATTTCCTCCACCTCCATAAACGCCTGCATCACGAGCTTGGCTCCGGCGGAGACCCCCACCACCGTCGGCAACCCCCTGATGATCTTATACTGCACCAACGAATACCCGTACCGAAAGCCCTCCCCTTCGGTATGGTTGTGGAACAGCACGGAGTCTTTACCGAAGGCTTTGGCGAAGTAACCTCGTAGTTTGCCAGCGTCTCGCGGGTGTAGGCGTAAGGCGGGGAAGGTTAGGGTGGTGATTTCGGTGGGGGTGGTGTGGTCGGTCAAAATGATTGGGTGGGTTTGTCTTCTGGTTTGAAATAGCCGGTAACAATGTCGTAACACTGGCGGTAATCGTGATCTCCGTCTTTTGCCGTAAGCCGGATGAACGGTTTTCCTTCCGCTTCCTGCTGAAGATGAGCGGGCATAGCGTACTCAGGAAACTGCACCACGTACTGCAAAAGAGCGGGCCGCAGTAGCCGTAGCTCCTGCTTTTTCTCCCAGCGCCCAAGGTCATCATCGTGTAAGATGTGTAACATCCTTTGGTAGACTTCGGTGCAGGTGAGTTCCTCGTCCTCGCCGCTCACCGGGTTTCTATGGGTCACTTTCGGTAGTTCTTCCGGGGCATCGATGAAAACACCGTAGGTGGTGTAAGCTTTATCGATCAGCTTAAACTTACGCTCCGCATCTTCAAAACGCAGCTTTTTCAGGTCGTCCAGAATTTCTGCGGAGACGGCGTTCTCGTCGGCTACCGCCCGGCGTACCTCCCCGGCGTATTTTTCGTTCATGGCGTAGAAGCAGGCTTCCGGCAGAATGTTCTCCCGGTATTCTGCCGCTAAACGGGCTTCCTTTTGCTGTTTCTTCAGCACTCTTTCCGTTTTTTTCAGCAGTGTCTTATCGTAGATTTTAGCTGCCTTCTCGCTGCGGAACAACCGCACACTGCCCCGGAAGCCCGCCCGCATACTCCGGTTGCAGCGGCCGGCCGACTGGTTGATGCTGTCCAACGGAGCGAATGCGCGGTACACCACGTCGAGGTCGATGTCTACCCCGGCCTCCACCACCTGGGTACTAACGACGACTTTGCGCCGTCCGTCATCTTTTGCTTGTATTTGTGCGATTCGCCGTTTCCGCTCAATCGGTAATACGGCCGAAGAGAGGTAGATGTAGTCTACCTCCGGCAGAGCTTCGTCCGCCAAACGCAAGAAGACTTCCCGGCTCTGGGCCACGAGGTTGAGGATGATGAGGAAGGAGCGGTCTTCGTTGCGGGCGGCATCAGCAAACACCTCCGCCTGTTCGTTCAGGTCGTCGGGGCCATCAACCCAAAGGGAGAGGTCGAGGTCGATTCGGTTCATTCGTTCGAAGGCAAGCTTGGTATACGCCTTCGTGGGGTCGGTTAGTTCGATCACGGCGGATTGCTCCCGCATCATGAAAGGCTGGGTAGCGGTGACGAAGACGAAGCGCGTGCCCATCGTTTCGTGGATGGCCGTCAGTACGTCGCTTACCAGGTTGAAGTACTTCGGCGGGATGCTCTGTACTTCGTCGAGAATAACGATGGCGTTGGCCAGGTTGTGGAACTTCCGGAGCTTACGATTGCGGTTACTGACCAGCGTTTCGAGCAGCTGCACGAAGGTGGTTACCGTCAGGCTGTACTCCCAGCCTTCCACGAGGTACTCCTTTTCGCTGTATTCGAGCTGGCCTTCACTTTCTTCGCGCTTATCCGGCCAATCGGCGAGGTAGTGGTGCTTGGCCAGTTCTCCGGTTACACCATCGAGCGCCAGGATTTCCTCCAGAATGGCGGCGTTCTGATCGATCACGGAGGTGAACGGCAGGCAGTAAATGACGCGGGGAGTACAGTTGGGGTTCGTCACCGCCAACTGATCGGTCATTTGGTTTTGGAGCTGCACGGCGGCGTTATAGGCGGTCAGCGTTTTGCCCATACCCGTCGGCAGGGTGATCGAGTAGAAGCCCGCGTCGGGGTGATCCGCCAGGGTTTGGGCCACGCGCTGGTAAGCTTCCTCCCGCCACTTGTTCATCAGGCTTGGCGCTCCGGCACCGAACATATGGGCCTTGTATTGCTCAATCAACCGACTTTGCATCCTGCGTACGCGCCCAATCATTTGCCGCTCCCTCAGCATCATGTCCCCCTTATCGCCGGCCAGCAACAGGGAAAACAGGAAAACGGTTTGCAGGTAAGGTTTCAGGGCCTCATTGCGGTTGAGTTTACGGTAAACCCGGCCAAAAAACAACTCGGGGTAGGCAGCCTGAATGGCCTTCAGGTCTTGTTTATAGCCGAACTCTGTGGTCGCCAGAATGGCCCGGTAGTCGGCGTGGTTCATCCGGGGCCACTGGCCTTCAAGGGTTGCTTCGTGCCCTTCCACCCCGCGCTCCGCCCCGGCATCGAAGTTCTTCAGGTTGCCGTGGTGACGAGCAATGGCCTCGTATATGATGACCCGCAGCAACGGCGAAGCATCCTCCGGTAAGGCCGTCTGCACCACGAACGCGCCCAGGGTGGAATGCCCCTTCAGCAGGGGGTCGTACTTCGCCTCCTCCAGCAAAGCACGGTCCGGGTGGTGCTCAAAAGCGCGCACGTATTCCCCGTCCAAACCCTCCATTTCGGGGTTCTCCTTACGAGCAACTTCCGTGATGCGGTGCTGGAAAAAGTCGTGTCCTTTGCCAAAGTCATGGAAGTAAACGAGCAGTTTGCGCAGGGTATTCGCGTCGACCTCGTCGAAGAGGTCTGACGACAAAACCTTCCCCTCCAGCGCCCGGCCACTCACTTCGTCAACCGACTGTAAATGGCGCAGCAACGACTGGTGCGGGTGGCTAACGAGGCGGTCTTTAGAAGAGGAGGACATTGGCGGATTGGTTGTTGAAAGCGATCTTTTGCAAGCCCGTTACCCGTGCAGCAATGGGGCTTTGCTGGCGGTCAAGAAGTATGGAGTCACGTACGGTCACGTCTCGGCTCGGCAGCATCTCTACGGCGTACTGGCCTACCTCCATCAGGCGGTTGCGGCGGCCGACGACCGGAGCTTCCAACCCATCCATTCGGCTTTTGGGGATGACGCTGTGCACGTCCGTTGCGTCGGTCGGTATGGCTTCTCCTTCGCCGACGTAATTGACTTTGGCGATCAAGTTGGCGAGCCCCAGGGTCGGGGTGTAGGCGGATTGGCCGTTTTCCAGCCGTTGTTTCAGGCGATCGTACAGCTCGGCATCGGTATGCGTGAAGTAAATCCGATACTTCGGCTGGTCCACAAACTCCATTAGCGTAGGCTTGCGGTTTTCGGTAGCCCGCAGGGAGCCGAACGACGGGCGCAGGTTCATGCTGATGCGCTGAAAGGCCAGCGGAGCCAGCAGCTGAATGCCCATCCGGCAGCTACCCGCCGGGAAGGAATTCAGGTAATCGTTTCCGGTTTTCTCCAGGCCGAGGATAGCGGCCACGAGGCCGTACAAACTCGTCTTGGGCGGGATCGGATACGTCAGAGCGGTAGTGGTGGCGAAGATTCTTTTGTAGTGAGCGAACGGGCCGCTCAGATCAAAAATCAACACCTTTTGTAGAGGCGCGCTCATTATTTCGTAAAGATGTCTTCGCTGAGTTGCAAGCGGTCGTCTTGGCGGACGGTGATGCGGGCAATTTTTCCGGCGTTCGCCTTCAGCTTGGCGTTCAGGGCGGCTACGTCGAGGGTATAATCGGCTACGTCGGTTACCTCCTTAAAATCAATATTGTCGCGGTCTGCGAAATCGAGTTCTTCCTGTAGGTCTCCGATAAAAAACATGGGCTCGCTGTAGTCGATCTTTACCAACAAGCGAGGCATATGTCCTTTTTTGGAGCGACTCAGCAGGCCTTTGGTTCCCATCCAGATGGCTTCCATCAGTTCGTCTACATCGCCTTCGCTCAGGCCGGTGTGGCGAGCTGCCCGCTCGTTAATCACGGCGTGAAAGCCGATCAGCCCGTAGGTGATGTTGTATTCCTCCCGGAAGGTTTTGTTACCTGCACCCTCCTTGGTGGCAAAAGCACCGGTGCCTTTGATGTAGTTCATTTCCACCGGGTGTAGGCTGACGCCCATACCGAACTGAACGGGGCCAGTGAGGTTAAAGGTGGCATCTTTTTTCTTACCCTTTGGCGCAGAAACCCCACCGAACAGGCGTACGTCAATAAATTTGCGGGTAAATTCTTCTTTGTCTTCGTAGCTTTCGGAGCGTTTGGCTCCGGTGGTGGGCATGCCGTCTTCGTCGCGGATGAAGATGTCGCGGTCGGCGTCCGTTTGGCCGTCGTATCCTTTTTCCATGAGGTAATCGCGGATGGTGCGCTTCAGGCGCACGTCGGTGACCAGGCAGGTACGGGTGCCCTCGTGGAGGCGGGGCTGGTTGCCGTTGTTGGGGTCGCCGTTGGGGTTGCAGTTCTTGCAGTCGTAGAGAAAGAGAATCTCGCTGCGTTGGGAGATGATGGACATGAGTAAGGGGAGTAAAGGATTAAGGAAATGAAGGGTAAAAAGAGCGGGGCCGCAGGTGCGGTGAATTGTTCTTTTGAGAAGCAGGGTTAATTAGCTCGCATCTTCTTTTTCAGCTTTTTTATCGGCGGCAATGTCTTGACCAAATTTGTTTTGCATCACCATACCGGTAGCGAAAGCAAAAGAGAGGTCGTCCCGGCTCGGTCTGCCACCCTGCATCAACAGGGAAGTCGCTTCGGCCGCAATCTCTGTCACCTCGCCATGAGCGGGCGCATAGCCGGATTTACGGTTTTGGTATTGCTGAATTTTATTGAGCAATTGTGGAACTAAAGCACGCAACTCGTCTAAGCCCATATTCAGGTTATTGAGCTTATTGAGAAACGGTTTACTGCGCAGATGATCGTACTGGGCGTAGGTAAGCATACTGGTCAGGATGCCGAGCAGGAACGCTCCTTTAAGAGCGGGCGTTTTCTTGAAAAAACCAGCGTGCTCTTCGATGTATTCCTTACGGCGTAAGGTGATGGGCTTGTCTTCCATATTGAAGTATTCAGGATGATTAAAAAGACCTAGCCGCCCAAGTAAAGTTCGGGTAGCAATGGCCTGGTAAACGGTGGTGTGAAATGGTAGATGATAGTCGTCGTCGTCGTTCTTGAACGCAAGGCGAATTTGGTCGGTGAGTGCGGTCACAACGGTTTCCTCCTCTAAGGACTCGCCGTAAAAAATACTCTCCAGCAGCCGGTAAAAAATGGGGTCGAAACGTATTTTGAGCCCTTTCCCTTCTGAAAAGAAGTTTTTCACTACGCCGAAGTTGACGTAGAAGGTTTTGAAGGTTTTCTCCTTTTTGTTTTCGTAGCCGAAGGCTTTACCGTAGCGGCGCGAAGCTGCGTTAATGGCTTCGCTGATTTCGCCGAAGCGAGCGGGCGGCACGTCCTGAAGATGAAGCTGTAGGGCCAGCTGGGCTTGGTTTTTCTGGTAGAAGAGTATGTCTACCAGTACGCCGGCTTTGTTGATTTCGCCCTCGTCGGCAATCACATCTATCAACCCGCCGGCTTTCAGGATCGGGACGTTCTTTTTCTCCAGCGGGTCGGTGTGTTTGGAGCGGCCCATGGCTTCTACGATTTCCAGCGTGGCTTCGGCATTACCCCCGATTTCGCGAGGAACGACCAGGTATTCCAGCGTGTAGAACCGGTCGCTGAGCCTGGCGAAGGCGTAGCGTTTACCAGCTTCCAGCATCATCACCGCTGGTTTACTTACGGGGAACATGCGGTAAGACGACTTTACATCGAAACCGCCCCGGCTAAAAGACAGGTCATTGACCGTAAAGCCGAGCGTATCCACCCTGCCCCATACTTCCGTATCCTTTGCATGACTTAAAGCGCAGGTCTTACCCTTCGCACTACTTTTCTCGTAGTATTTGGCGTAGGCTTCGCCGTCGACGAGTTCTCGTAGCTCCTCGAAATCGCCAAGGTATTTTTCTTCGCCATCTTTAATGATCTTAAAGGTGTAGATGAAGCGGGTGTCTTTAGCCCCGGTTTCTTCGTTGAGCAACCTCCGGATCACTTCCAAGCCTTTCTCCTTCGCCGCCGTAGAGGAAAAGTAAACGCTCTTTCCGTCGGGAATGGAGCGGGCGATGCGGCCCATGATCTTCTCCACGTTATCGGCCTGCTTCTCCTTTTGCTTCTCCGTTTCCAAGCTGTGGACGGGGTAAAACGGACCAGTAGCTACCAGGGGTGCCCCCCGTGGCCCTTTCGGTGCCCGGTAAAGGTAGCGGCGAGCGTGAGTGGGCTGGTATTCCTCAATGTCGAGTTCGTCCAGTACCTCATCGTCTTCGATTTCAATAATGACCACTTGGCGCTTACCATCAAAACCCGCAAAGGGATCAGCGTAGCTGGCGAAGTAGGCCTCGTGCTTTTTAGAAGTGTTCAGCGCCAAGCCGAGGTGGTATAGGGATTGGATCATTTGGTTTTGATTTGGTGTAAAGGTCTGACGGGTGAGTGTAAAATAGCTTCTGAGTGTACTTGAGGCAATACGCGACACTTCTACATCAAGACCACTTCTTTGGTCGGTAAAGGGTAAAACCGTCCGCTTTGGTTATGGAAGGCGGCAACAACGACTTCTTCAGCATCCCTGAACCAAGGACATAATGCTTGCCAATTCGAGTCTTGATTTCGTTTGAGTATCTATTGGGAGGGAAAACAGGAAGAACATTACGGCCATATAGATCACGAGCCTTCTGCATGGGGAGGATCAAATCGCTGTCCCCCGAAATTACAGCTATGGTATCTGCTGTCCGGGCTGCCGCATCAACCAGTAGCATAGTACTCAGGTTAACATCGGATTCTTTTTCTTCTTTCTTCATGTATTTCTTTCCGCAAACCCTACACCATTGAGGACGCTCCTTGAATTTCCCAAATGTGATCTGCACTCCCGTTTCCGCAAGGGCTTCGAGATAAACATTTTGTCGACGAAGTTTGGATTTATCCTTTCCTGTTACCCTAGCCGTGAAGTACTTCACTTCTCCAAGCTCCTCACCTTTTTTACACAGCTTCCGTCCGATCTCCATCAGATCCAACCACCGGTACTTCTTATCTAAAGACTTCAAACCATGAAAGAGATTAAAACCGTCGATGTATAAATTTAACTTCTTTTTCATAGTTCTAAATTTGCAAGGAATGAAACACAACTATATCTTTGTATCGCTAGCAAAGCCCCCCCAAGGATTAGTTTCCTTGGACCGACGCGGTCCTCCCACCAGAGGCCGCGTTTCTTTTTGCCCCCCCAGGGATAGTCTCCCTGGCCCGACCCGGTGCTTCGCAAGAAGCCCGGGTTTATTTTTTAAACGCATCCGCTTTTGAGTGGAAAACACATCGTAAATCTAGTCTATGTTTCAAGCCTAGTGACTGGATATTTAATAGACTAGATATACAAAATTACCACAACTTAAGGTTTTTTGTTCAACTTTCCTAATCCATCTCTCAAAACCCC
>CAYWMW010000161.1:0-5694 GCA_964458975.1 uncultured Lewinella sp.
CAGGGCCGCGAGCGCCATTTTTTAAACGGATAACTTATTGTTCCGCAACCCCTAAGGGATGGGAAATAAATATCAACGAAATAAAGAACCAATCTACCGATTCCGAGGCCGCCGCCGCTTACCGCCCCGGCCCATCATCTGGTGCCCTTGCTTACCCATGCGCTGGCTGGCTTTGATCTGGCCGGTTTGCTTCAGGGCCTTGTCCATCATGTCGATCTGCTCGCGGATCTGGGGTATTTTGATGTTGGCCTCCTGTGCTTTCTTGAGGTACTTCTTGGCGGCAACGAAGTTTTTCTTCTGGTACTCGATCTGGGCGAGTTGGAAGTGGAGGGTAGCTTTTTCGGTGGGGGTGGGGATGTCTACCGTTTCAGCCTTGCGGAGCCATTCTTCTCCTTCCTTCATCTGCTTGCGGCTGAGAGCGATGTTGCCGCGCATCATGTAGTAGAAGGCGCGGTTGGCACTGTAGAGCCATTCGGGCTTCAGGGTGAGGTTGAGGAGCTTTTCGGCACCGTCGAAATCCTGCGCCTGCACCTTCTGCGCCGCCGGAGCAACCGGGCCGAGGAAGATGTAACCTGCTAAAAGCGCGAGACCAGCGATCACGAAGAAAATACCGTACCAGATACCGAGCGTTGCCCAAAGGGCGATACCACCAAGGATACCTGCGGCGATGAGGGCGAAACGAATGTACGGTGGAATGATGAACATGGTTGTTGCTTATTTGGGAGGGCGAAGATAGGCAGCTTTTAGCGTTTAGTGGTTAGCATTATAGGCTGCCGTAGGAAACAGCGGTAGCCTAAATGCTAATCACTAAATGCTAACTGCTAGGTTATTCCAAATCCGCCTGGTACTTCCGTTCGGCGCGTTTGGCGACGAAGACGGATATTTCGTAAAGAAAGTAGAGCGGTACGGCGATGAGCACCTGGGTGACAACGTCCGGCGGTGTGAGCAAACTCGCCATCACGAGGATGCCGATGAAGCTGTGCTTGCGGTATTTGCGCATGCTTTCTGCGGTAACGAGGCCGAAGCGGGCCAGGAAGTGAATCAGTACCGGGAGCTCGAAAATCAGCGCTGCGGGGAGGGTGAACATGATCATGAAACTGATCATGGAGCCCATTTTAGGCTGGTTCACGGCCCCACCAACTTCAAAGCCCATGAGGAAATTTGTTCCGAACGGAGCAATCACGAAGTACCCAAAGGCGATGCCGATGAAAAACAGCAAAGAACACACGAAAATCACCCCTCGGGTAGCTTGTTGTTCCTCTTTGTACAGGCCCGGCCGGATGAACGACCACACCTGATAAAATACGTAGGGGAACGCGATGACGAAGCCGCCAACGAAAGACATTTTTATAGCTGTAATGAACTGCTCACCAAATTCTGTGGCCTGGATGGGGACGTTGGGGCCGGTCATGCAGAGCACCTCCCCGGTACCGAGTTTGCCGGAGAGCCAGCAGAAAAACTTATAGCTGGGGAAGTCATCGTAGTTCGTCCCGAAGAGGATGTGGCGGAAATACCATTCCCGGAAGAAAAACAGCCCCGTACCGGCCACGGCGATAGCGATGAGTGCTTTCATCACGTGCCACCGCAGTTCTTCGAGGTGATCGATGAACGACATCTCCTTGTCTTCGGGCGGCAGCGGGCGGCCGTCCTCGTCCAGTTCCCAGTCGTCGACGTTCTGTTGGTCTAATGGCATGGTGCGAAGATAATTCGTTAATTGCTTAGTTCCTTAACGCGCCAGGCAGATAGTCGTTGGCGAAGGGGATAATTTTACTTTTTGAGCACATTGTTCCGCAACCCCTTACTACCGGCTGAATACGAGAAGTTGTACGACCAGGGCTGAACTACCCCGGCCACAGAAAGGCCAAAGAAACCTGATTTTCAAGCACAAGACAAGCCCGCCCGCCAACGTTAAAGCCACACAATACCTTCACCAACACGCTTTTATCCCGTATCTTAACCAACCGAAACGGACCCCATAACTAGAGAATCATGACAAACTGCGCTACGCTCGGCCTGGAAGCTTATGTCCCTTCCGAGGAGCAACCCTGGAATGTTGGTCGCGTCCAGCACCTCTTCCGCCGCGCCGGTTTCGGGGCCAAGCCCGAGGAAATACAACGGGCACTAACGGATGGGCCTGCCGCTACTGTGAATCGTATCCTGGAGAGGGCCGTCACTCGCGAAAGCCGACCCGACCCCGTCTGGGCAGACTGGGACTACGATGCCTTCATGGCCAACGAAGTCGATATTTTTGACAGCTTCATCTCGCTCTACTACGACTGGATCGACGATGCCATCACCTACGGCGTACGCGAGAAGCTCTCCCTGTTCTGGCAAAACCTCCTCGTAACCATTTACGAAACCCACAGCTGCCCCACTTACCAGCTCCAGTACCTGAAACTGATCGATCAGTACAACTTCGGAGATTATCGGGAGTTCGTGCGGGAGATGACCCGAACCCCCGCCATGCTCTTCTTCCTCAACGGTTTTGAGAACACCCGCGACAACCCCAACGAAAACTACGCCCGCGAACTCTTCGAGCTTTTCACCCTCGGCGAAAACAACGGCTACACCCAGGAAGACATCGTGGAAGCCAGCCGCGCCCTCACCGGCTGGAATGGCTGGACGACCTACTGCGGCAGCGTAGAATGGGCAGACTGGGGCTTCGACAATACCGAAAAAACAGTCTTCGGCCGCACCGGTAACTTTAACTACAGTACCCTGATTGATGTCCTCTTCGAAGAACGGGGCGAGCTGATCGCTCGCTTCATCTGCGGCAAACTTTACAACTATTACGTCAATACGGCGGTCAACGAAGAAGTGGTGGAAGCCATGGCCCAGACTTTTATGGTCAACAATTTCAATATCCTACCGGTACTGAGGGAGCTTCTTTCCAGCGCTCACTTCTTCGAAGCAACCAACGTTGGGGTACTCATTAAGAGCCCGCTGGAAGTCATGATTTCTTTCCTTCGCCAGGGCAACTTTGGCGACTTTGAGAACCGCCGGGAGTGGGGGCTTTGGTCGGTAGCCAACATGGGCCAGTACGTTGGTCACCCAACTGATGTCGCTGGCTGGGCGGGCGACCGAGCCTGGATTGACTCCAACCGACTAACCCTCCGTTGGGATTTTATCGACGGCTACTCCTGGGCGGTACACAACGAAAGCGTAACCACCTACCCGAACTTTGCCAAGCTGCTTACCGACGACAGCAATGCGCCGGAAGTGATTGCCCGCACAATGGTAGACTACTTCGTCCCCCGGGGCCTGGTGAGCGAAACGGCCTACGAAACGGCCACCGATGTACTGAAGTGGGACATCCCCTCCAATTACTACGATACCGGAGCATGGAACCTCAACTGGGATACCGCCTCCTGGCAGATCACCCTGCTCCTGCGGCACATCGCCCGGATGCCTGAAGCCCAGCTTACCTAAGCCCCTCAGTAGCCGACCAGTACTAAAACCAATTCGCTCCATCCGGCCGTAATGCTCAGGCAAGGCCGTAAACTATAGTCCAAAACATGGGACACCAAAAAAACATCACCTCCTCCAGCCGCAAAGGTGCCAAACTCTCCGACGGCCTGGCCCACGAACAGGACCACAGCCGCCGCAATTTCCTGCGCAACCTCGGCATCCTGGGTACCTCCGGCTTTTTGCTCAATAAGCTGCCGGTTAATTCCCTGAGCCTGGCTTCTCCGCTGACCGCCGCCCTGGCGGATGGCGACGAGGAGCGGGTACTCGTCCTCATCCGCCTCAAGGGCGGTAACGACGGCCTGAATACCATCATCCCCGTGCACGACTTCGGCACTTACCAAAATCTGCGGCCGGATATTTACGTCCCCAGGGAAGAGGCGATAGACCTTACTTCTACCCTTTCCTTGCACCCGCGTTTAGCGCCCTTATCGACCATGTGGAACGACGGCCAGATGCGCGTTGTCCAGAACGTCGGCTACCCGGACCAGAGCCTGAGTCACTTCCGCTCGTCCGACATCTGGGCGACCACATCCGATGCCGACGAAACGGTGGGTAGCGGTGTGCTCGGCCGCTACCTCAACGATCTCTACCCCGATTTTCTGAGTACGCCGCCCGCAACGCCTCCGGCCATTCAGATCGGGGGCGTCGGCAATCTGCTCTTCAATAATGCCGACGATTTCAACTACGCCATCTCTACCGAAAACCCGACGCAACTCTACGAAATTGCCCGCACCGGCCAGCTCTATGACGTGGAGGATGTACCGGAATGTACCTACGGCGAGCAGCTCGGTTACCTCCGCGCCGTGGCCAATACCACCTTCCGCTACGCAGGGGTGCTGGCCGAAGCTTTTGACGCGGGAGAAAACTCCGCTGAATACGAAAACGATCGCCTGGGCGACCAACTCGCCCTCGTAGCCCGGCTGCTGCGCGGAAGGCTCGGTACCCGCCTCTTCGTGGTCGAACTCGAAGGTTTTGATACCCACGCCGGGCAGGCAAACGACCACGCCAACCTGCTGAACAGCCTGAGTAAAAACATCGCTGCCTTCTACGATGACCTCGCCGATGGCGGCATCGATGAGCGCGTGCTCGGCATGACCTTCAGCGAATTTGGCCGCCGGGTCTTCCAAAATGGCTCTCAGGGAACGGACCATGGTGCCGCAGCTCCACTCATGCTCTTCGGCAAGGGCCTGAACGGCAACGGTACCACCGGAGGCCTGGCCGATCTTCAGAACGCTCAGAACGGCAACCTGAACTTTCAGGTAGATTTCCGCTCCGTCTACGCCACCGTGCTGAGCAACTGGCTCTGCATCGATCCCGAACTGGTGGACAGCGTAATGGGCCAGCGCTTCGAGCGGATGGAAGACCTCGGTTTTTACTGCCAGGGCATAACCAGTACCCAGTCGCCTGACCGGGCCGCAAGCATCAAGATGAACGCCTACCTCAGTGGCGGTGATGTGGTGATCGACTACGATCTCCCCGCAAACGCACGGGTCGGTATCCATTTCTTCGATGTATCTGGCCGTAAGCTCAGCTCGCCCTTCCAGGGGAGCCGCCCTGCGGGCGCACAGACCCAGCGGGTGGCGATGAGCAGTGCGGGTTGGTCGTCCGGTGTTTACGTCGTCAGCCTGGAAGTGAACGGGCGGATGTATAGCCGGAAGTTGGGCTTTTTCAGGTAGCGTAAGTTATTCTCACGGCTTCTCTAAAGGTTCTTCAACGCCCGATCCAGCGCACGCTTATTGTCTTTGGCCTTGATGCTGTCCCGCTTGTCGTGTACCTTCTTGCCCTGCACCAGTACGATCTCCAGCTTACAGAGTCCGCGTTCGTTCAGGTAGAGGCGGTAGGGGACGATGGTGTAGCCTTTCTCCTTCACTTTCTTCTGCCACTTATTGAGTTCCTGGCGCTTCAGCAGCAGCTTGCGCGCGCGGCGTTCCTCGTGGTTGTGCACGTTGCCCTGCTTGTACTCACCGATGAAAATGGAACGGCACCACATCTCGTCCTTCTGGAACACGCAGTACGCATCGCGCAGGTTAACGTGGCCGTTGCGGATACTCTTTATTTCCGTACCGGTTAGCTTGATGCCGGCTTCCATCGTTTCCAGAAAGTGGTATTCGTACTTCGCTTTGCGGTTGACGAATTCTATTTTTTTGGGGGAGTGTTTGGCCATGGTCCGGTTCAGTAGTTGTGGGCTTTATCTAATGCGTTTGTGGTGGGGAAAGTTCTGTTTTG
>CAYWMW010000161.1:5794-10059 GCA_964458975.1 uncultured Lewinella sp.
ATTGTTACCAGCAAGCGCCGAAACCGTCCGCTCAGCAACCAGCCGCCCCGAAGCATCAATAAGCTCCAAGCGCAGCCGCTCGGAAACAGGCCAGGCAAAAGTAAGCACGCTGGCCGAGGTGACAGGATTGGGGGAAACGGTAAGGCCCGCCGCAAAGGGCCGGTCAACAACTTCCAGGCGCAGCCCAAGAAGACGGCCATCGGTGGTGTAGGCCTCCGGGGCGAGGCGTTGTAATCGGTTGTTTGCGAATGTTGGCATGGCATCAGTAGTGAGCTGAAACTCAATCAGGTTTGTACCGACCGGTAAGCGACTTCCGTTTTCCGGCACGTAGCTGAGGTGGAGAATGTTGTCTTGGTCCACCAGCCAGTAGTCTTGAGCGATGCCATTAGCCACCCTTGCACCTGCGGGCAGCGCCATACTAAACTGAATACCGGACAGGGGGATTTCGCCGGAAGCCCGTAAAGCCCACGTGCCATTTTCTTCGGGCAGAAGCTCAAGCGTCAGCGCCTTGCTCGTTCTACCGCTGGAGCCGCCGTTGCCGGGCAACAGATTGCTGACAGGATCAGCAGAATTGTTGACGTCCCCCACCTTGATGGCCACAAAATCCGCCGCGCGGGTACCGCTCAGACTGGCGACGGTGGCGGCTTCGGGAAATACCTCCGCCCAGGGGTTGGCCGGGTCGGGGAAAGCATAGTCGGCCGGTACAAAGCGCCAGCTGGTGTTGTTGTCAAAATCATCGTCGATACCCAGCAGGATCTCCCGGATCTCGATCAGGTCGAGGATCGTGATGGCCCGGCTGTTGTTCGCATCGGCGGCGATGAGTTGGTAGGGGCTGAGTGTTTCCTCCTCGGTCTGCGTCAGGTAGTCGCTAACGAGGGAAATGTCGAAGGTAGAGAGGCCATTGATGGGCCCATCGTTGTGAAAGGGGCGGATGGTGTAGTCGGCGCCTTCGGCGAGGCCGTCAAAGCGGTAGTAGCCGTCGTCTTCGGTGGTGATGCCGATCTCCTGATCGTCGGCAACGGCGAAAACCTCGACCCCCGCCATTGGTTCTCCCGCTTCGGTCAGGACATATCCATCGATGATGCCCAGCCGCCCGGCACAGATGCCATCGTTGGAGGTCACGTTAACACTGATGTTGCAGTAGTCGTGGCGGCCCGTAGCTTCGGCAATGGCGTAGACCCGGAGCAGGTTCTGGCCCAGGTCACTACAGTCCAGGTTGAGCTGGGTTTCTCCGGCCTGGGGGATGAAGCCTGCCTGGGCAGCAGTTTCCTCACGGTAAAGTGCGTAAGTGACGGAGGTCTCCGTACACAGCGTCGCTGGCCCACGGATGAAGTCTGAAGCCAGCAGCGCCGCGATGCCACCAAAGGCGGGATCGGGCGTAAGGGCCACGCTGTTTACGGTGGAACAGTCGGGGACCGGAGCCCGGCGGTCTTCCACCGTTAGCAGTACGAACTGCTCGTTGAGGTTGCCGCAGTTGTCGGTGGTTTGTACCCGGGCCAGGTGCTGGCCGATGGGTAGGAAACGAATACTCACCTCCACACTGCCGTCGGGTAGTGGGGTGAACCGGTTGGTGCTCACTTGCTGGTCTTCCAGGAAGTCCGGGCGGGAGATGGTATCGTCGGCGTTACGATCGGCAACGTCTACGTCGAGGGAGATCACGGTCTCCGGCAGGGCGCAGTCGTCGGTAGCGGTGAAGTGCATCAGGATGCTGCCACGGCAATCTGCCGTGATGGCTTGCCCGTTGTCGGGGGCGGGGAGGTCTACGGCTGGGGCAACGTTATCGGAGACGGTAACGAACTGAACGTAGCGGAAATGGCCGCGCTGTGTGGAAGTGCCGTAGGTATCGATCAGTTCGCCAATTTCGTTGCTGTTGTTGGGGGTGATGTCGCGGTCCAGCATGGCCTTATCGTCCGTCAGGCTTTCGTCGTTGGCGGGTTCGATGTTGAGGTAGAAGGTGGGGCGGAGGTTGCCGTCGTTGTCCGCATCGCGGGGGATGTCTAGCGGGGCGGAGCCGCCGTCGTACTCACACCAGTTGATGAAAGTGTGGGTGAGGCGGAGTTGGTAGCACGCGCTGCCATCGTCGGCCAGGGTATCGGTTTCGGTGTTCACGGTAATCAGGTCGCAGCCAACTTGGCCCACAACGAGGTCTTCGGGCGTTGGCAGGTCAGCGCAGCTGTCGTAGTCTTGGTCGCCGGGCAACCGCAGGCTATATTCGGTGTAAGGCCGCACGGTGATGAACTGCTGGCAGAGCGCGATTTGGGTGAAGCCCGTTTGGTCGTCCACCACGAAGCTGCGGATAAACTGACCGCTACCACATTCAGAAAGGCCACCACGGAGGAACTGCCGCAGGCGCAGGGAGTCACAGTTGTCGGCACCGGCCGGGGCACCGAAAGTTTCGTCGAGGAGGGCGGCCGTTGCGGCGAGGTCTGCGGTAAAGACTTCGCGGAGGTTCGTGGGCAGGTTGTTGCTGAAAGTCCGGCAGGTGATGTTGGTGGAAGGCGGGGCCGAACAGGTTGGCCGTTGCGTATCCAATACGTCTACCGTCGTGCTACAGTCGGCCGAGTTGTCGCCCGTGGCGTCGGTGACGCGGAGAACTACGGTGGTGGTGCCGAAGTCGTCGCAATCAAGGGTAAGTGCAGGGTTAAAGAAATTGCTTCCCGGCCGGGCGATGGCGTAGGTGACGTCGCTGCAGTTGTCAAAGCTCCCTGCGTTGAGTTCGGCGGCGGACATGACGGCGGTACCTTCCTCGTTCAGCACAACGCTCAGGTTTTGCGCACAGGCGGCCGTTGGCTGGTTGTTGTCCCGGACTTCAAAATCAATGTCCAGGATCGTCTCGGCGCCGTAGGAGTCTTGCCCGAGGTAGCGGATGAAGTGCTGCCCGACGGGGATCGGGTCGGTAAAGTTCTGGGCCTCGGCGGGGCTAAAAACCCGGTAGGGGCCGAGCGGGGTGCTGCTGATTTGACGGCCCAGGTAAACGTAGGCATCCAGGCGGCTGCTGCCGTCGCAGATGTCCGCGATGGTCAGGCCGGTCAGGCGGGTGTCGATCACGGCGGAGCAGTCCGAATTGGTGCCGAAGAAGAGCGGAAACTGGGCGATGACCGGCGGGGATTCTACCGTGGTTTGCTGGTCTCCGACGCGGACGACCTGGGCGAACGTTCGGCTGCCGTCACCACATTCGTCGGTTACGCTGAAGGTTCGCACGAAGGTGAAGTTATTACCGCAGCCGGTGTTCCGCTCGTCGTCCTGGTAGGTGACGGCGTAGCCGCAGAAGCCGGGGCTCAGGTGGCGTCCGGCACTGGTCAACGGGAAGTCTTCGGGGCGGGGAGCCGGGTTTTCCGGCAGTCCGTTTCCGGTGTCGGGGAGGTAGACGACGACGTTTTCAACACCGGTCATTTCTTCCAGCGCGGCCCGGAGGAAGAAGATGTTTTGGGCGAAGGACGCAGGTGCATTGGAGGCCTCCGGAGCCGTGTTGCGGACCGTGAAGGTTCGGCTCATCCTGAGCGTATCGGCGCAGTCGTCCGCCGCATCAATGACGAGGCCGGAGACGCAAACCTCAACCTCGGCGGAGCAGGTGGAGGTAATCGTTGGGAGCGCTCCGCTGGCCTCCAGCGCGGTTCTAAGCCGGGCATCCTGGCTGCCAGGCACTACCGTACCGTCAGTGCCGAATACCCGAAAACAAGCCGCTGTTCCTGCGGGCAAGGCGGCAATGTCGCTGGCGGAAAATAAGTCGCAAGACCGTTCGATCACCGCAGGGGCACCGTTGAAAACCGGAAGCTCGTTGCACTGCGACCGCAACCCGGCGATGCTCGCAAACACGAGCAGCAGGCAAAGCTGTAGCTTTTTTAGGTCAGTACGCAGTCGGTCGTTCATTGTTGGTATGTAAAACGCTTAGGAAGCGCAAGTTACGGATAAACGGTTTAGGGGATGGTTAAGGTATGCGTAAATGTGTGTGTGTGTAACGAAATGCACGTCTCCCCCTCTCCCCCGGCCCCTTTCCTCGTTAAGCACATCTGATTTTAAACCAGTTCATAACAGTAAAATGGCCCGACACTTTTTGAAACAGTAAACTTTCATAATTCTACTGAAATCCGACAGGCTGCTAGTGCATAGCTTCTCTCATCGACCTGACTTTGAACGCAGTCACCGTACGAAGTAGCAAGTTGAAAGTAGGGAGCATGAGAGAAGCTATGCACTAGGGCGCATGTTTAAAACAATGGTCCGCTACGCTTTTAGGCCGCTCGCGCCCCAAAGACTTTAAGCTCTGC
>CAYWMW010000162.1:0-1469 GCA_964458975.1 uncultured Lewinella sp.
ACGCCCGAAGGCGACTGGATCAGCGGCCGGGGCTGGCACCAGGAAAAATGGGACAAGCCGCACGATCATTCCGTCGGCGGCTACCCCGTACACGACGAGCTGAGCCGGATGACGAAGGACCACCCCGTAGTGTTGCGCCACGCCAGCGGGCACGGTCTTTTCGCCAACGCAAAAGCTATGGAAATTGCTGGTGTTAGCAGGGAAACACCTGACCCGCGTGGTGGCCGCGTACTGCGTGATGCGCAGGGCGACCCCACCGGCGTCTTCGAGGAGCGGGCTATGGACCTAATTACCGATGCCTACCAGAACTGGATCCAGACCATGACCCCGGAATCCCGCAAGGAAGAATGGCTGGCGGGTATCCGGGAAGCGCAGGATGAGTGCCTGCGCAAGGGCGTTACCAGTTTTCAGGATGCGGGGACTAAGTTCCGGGAAGTAACCTGGTACAAAGAGCTGGACGAGGCAGACAGCCTCCGCCTTAACCTATGGACGATGCTGCGCCACGGCCACGACGAGATGGCCGCTAAAATCCCCGAGTACGGACTTCCGCACTATGGCAACCGCTTTACCTGTGCGGCCATCAAGACTGAGCTTGACGGTGCGTTGGGGTCTTACGGGGCGTGGCTGATTGAGCCTTATTTTGATAACCCGGGCTTTGTGGGGCAGAACACCACTTTGGTGGCAACGGTGGATAGCATCGCGCAACTGGCCGATAAGCATAAGATGCAGCTTTGCGTTCACGCCATCGGTGACAAAGCGAATCAGGAGACGCTTAACCTGATGGCCAAGTACGTAACGAAAGACGACGACCGCCGCTGGCGCATTGAGCACAGCCAGCACCTGGCGGTAGAAGACATCCCCCGCTTCGCGGAGCTGGGCGTGATTGCGGCTATGCAGGGCATCCACTGTACGTCGGATGCGCTCTTCGCCGAGAACCGACTTGGTACGGAACGGGCGCGGACGGGGGCTTACCCCTGGCGCTCCCTGCTCGATGCAGGTGCGGTGATCGTCAACGGAACGGACGCTCCGGTGGAGGATGTGGATCCGATTGAGAGTTTCTACGCCACCGTTACCCGCAAACGGGTGGATGGGAAGGCGACTTTCTTCCCCGAACAGTCGATGACCCGTGAAGAGGGGCTGCACAGCTACACTGGTGGCGCGGCCTTCGGCGCTTTCCAGGAAGATAAACTTGGGCGGCTTACGCCGGGCTTGAACGGGGATTTTATCGTTTTGTCCAATAATTTGCTTAGCTGCGAAGACGAGCAAATTATGAACACCAAGGTATTAGAAACCTGGGTTAACGGGAAACGGATGTTTTAACGGATTTGTCTTCAATTTGTCAGGGGAGCTAAAAGAAATTTGGATATTTCCTCCAAGTGACCCTACCTTGCAACCATGCAAACAACAACCTCTAACAACTGGTGGTGGCTTCAAGATTCTCTCCGAGCATCCTGAACGGCCTTGTTTGT
>CAYWMW010000162.1:1569-7051 GCA_964458975.1 uncultured Lewinella sp.
TTTGCATCCTGCGGCCGCGCCAAAAAACAATATGTCTACAATAACTGAACCTTCGCTGAAGACCAAAATTAACGTCCGAACAAAACGGATGAACGCCGATCATCTCACCCCGGTGATGTTGTACCTGGCCGTGCGGGATGAGTTTACCGATCCCGTGCTGCTGGAGTCGAACGAAGCCCGCGATAATGAGCATTACTACTCAATTGTTGGGCTGGAAACCCTCGCATCTTTTGTGGTGAATGAAGGTACAATTACAACTAAGAAATACGGCGAGTGGGCCCACGAGGAAACTGCCGAAAACGCCGATACGGTATCCCTGCGTCTGCACGGGTTTTTGGAGAACTTCGACCTTGATTATTCGGATACCGACCCCATCGTAAAACAGTTCAACGGCCTGATTGGGCATACGAATTTTGAGGGCGTTCAGTATTTTGATACCCTGAAGTTTGACAACAAAAAGGTGTTGCGCGCGCCGGATATTCGCTACCACCTGTACCGTTACATCCTGATTTTTCATCATTACCGCGACGAGCTGATCATCATTGAGAACCAGCCCGAGGGTGCGGAAAGTGGCATGGCGCGTGTGGAAGCTGCCATCAAGCGGGGTGGGGGCGTTCACCCGTTCAAACGCTACGGTGAGGACAGCAGCAATATGACCGACGAGGAGTACATGGAGATGGTCCGAGTGGGGAAGCATCACTGTCGTGTAGGCGATGTTTTTCAGATAGTTTTGAGCCGTCAGTTCAAGCAGTCATTTAGGGGGGATGAGTTCCAGGTTTACCGCGCGCTGCGGAGCATAAACCCGTCTCCTTACCTGTTTTATTTTGACTACGGTGACTACCGGATAATGGGCTCCAGCCCGGAAAGCCAGATGGTGATTGGCGACGGTATTGCGCGCCTGAACCCCATCGCAGGTACCTACCGGCGGACGGGAGACAAAGCAAAAGATGAAGCCGCTACCCAGGAACTACTGGCCGACCCAAAAGAAAACGCCGAACACGTGATGCTGGTGGATCTGGCCCGTAACGACCTCAGCCGCCACACCAAACGCGTAACCGTAAAAAGTCTGCGCGAAGTACATTATTATAGTCACGTGATCCACCTCGTCTCTACCGTAGAGGGGGAGCTGGACCGGACGGACCAGACGGTGCGCATCTTCGGTGATACCTTCCCCGCCGGCACCCTCTCCGGCGCTCCGAAATACAAAGCAATTGAGCTGATAAATAAGTACGAAAACCAGCAACGCGGCTTCTACGGCGGCGCCATCGGGCTGATTGATTTTGCCGGAGGGATGAACCAGGCGATCCTGATTCGCTCCTTCTTCAGCCAGGACAATACGCTCTACTATCAGGCCGGAGCGGGTGTTGTCGCCGCCAGCGATGAACACTCTGAGATGCGGGAGGTTTACCACAAACTTGGCGCACTCACCAAAGCACTCGATAAAGCTGAAACCCTCTAACTCACCAACAATCCCGTAGGGATTAAAAGATAGTAACCCCGGACGTAGTGAGTGCGCAGCACGAGCGAAGTCCGGGGTAAGTACAGCCCCAATGAAAATACTAATCCTAGACAACTACGACTCTTTCACCTACAACCTCGTTCAATACATCGAGGAAGAAACCGGTGGTGAGGTAGACGTATACCGCAACGATAAAATCAGTCTCGAAGAGGTGGATAAGTACGACCTGATCGTACTCAGCCCCGGCCCCGGCGTACCCGAAGAGGCAGGCATCATGCCCGCCCTAATCAAGCGTTACGCCGGTAAAAAAGTGATCTTCGGCGTATGCCTGGGCCACCAGGCCATCGGCGAAGCCTTTGGCGGGAAGCTCATCAATCTCGACGAGGTCCACCACGGCATCGAAACCGAAATGACCCGGACAACTTCGGACGACGTGCTCTTCAAAGACATACCCAAAGCCTTCAACGCCGGCCGCTACCACAGCTGGGTGATTGACCCCGCCACGATGCCGGAGGAACTGACCATTACCGCTACCGGAGAATATGGCGGAGTGATGGCTTTACAGCACAAAACACTGCCGATCTTTGGGGTGCAGTTTCACCCGGAATCCATTATGACGGAGCACGGACGACTGATGATTAAGAACCTGCTCAACTACGCCAATAGCTTGCTGATTACCGCCTAAGTATACCGCGTATCGCAGAACACCATAACAGTCCTGTAGGGATTAAACGATAGTAAGCCCGGACGTAGCGAGTGTACAGCACGAGCGAAGTCCGGGAGAAATAAAGAAAAATGTCAAAAAACATCCAAACCAAAATAGACGAACGCGGCTACTACGGTCGCTTCGGCGGAGCCTACATCCCCGAAATGCTTCACCCCAACGTTGAAGAACTGCGGACGAAGTACATCAGTATGACTTCCGAGCCTGAGTTCAAAAAGGAATTCGACGCACTGCTGAAAGACTACGTTGGCCGGCCAAGCCCGCTCTACTTCGCCAAGCGGATGAGCGAGCACTACGGTACCAATATTTACCTGAAGCGGGAAGACCTCAACCACACCGGCGCGCACAAAATCAACAACACCATCGGTCAGATTCTGGTGGCGCAGCGGTTGGGGAAAAAGCGGATCATTGCGGAAACCGGAGCGGGGCAGCACGGCGTTGCAACGGCTACAGTTTGTGCGCTCGTTGGCCTGAAGTGTATCGTTTATATGGGCGAGGTAGACATTGCCCGCCAGGCACCGAACGTAGCCCGGATGCGGATGCTGGGCGCGGAAGTACGGCCCGCCCTCTCCGGCTCCCGGACGCTGAAGGATGCGACTAACGAAGCCATCCGAGACTGGATCAACAACCCGGAGGATACGCACTACATCATCGGCTCCGTCGTTGGTCCGCATCCTTACCCGGATATGGTGGCCCGCTTTCAGAGCGTGATTTCTGAGGAGATGAAATGGCAGCTGCAGGAGCACGTTGGCCGGGATTATCCGGATGCAATTGTCGCTTGTGTTGGTGGCGGAAGCAACGCCGCCGGAGCCTTCTACCACTACCTGAACGATGAGCGGGTTCGCCTGATCGCAGTTGAAGCCGCTGGCCTCGGGGTAAACACCGGAGAATCCGCAGCAACTTCCGTACTCGGCACCGAAGGCATCATCCACGGTTCCCGGACGCTGCTGATGCAAACGGACGACGGGCAGGTGATCGAGCCCTACAGCATCTCCGCCGGTCTGGATTACCCAGGCATTGGCCCGCTGCACGCTTTCCTGATCGACTCCAAGCGCGCCGAAGCCATCGCCGTTACCGACGAGGATGCCCTCGCCGCAGCCCTCTTTACCGCCCGGACCGAAGGCATCATCCCCGCCCTGGAAACCGCCCACGCTTTCTCGGCACTCGACCAGATGGAATATGGCCCGGACGATGTCGTCGTCGTCTGTCTCTCCGGCCGGGGAGATAAAGACCTCGCGGCCTTTACTACTTATCTGGATGGAATAAAGGAGTAGCCCTCCCCACCCACCAGCTATAGTTTTATCCCTAAATTACCACTCCTTTAAAACGAAGCCATCATGCAAAAGAGATTCTTCTACCTGTTTTTGCTCTGTACCCTTGTCTCCTTCCACGCCTGCAAGGAGGAGGTGAAAGAAGAAGTTGTAGAAATAGAGCGCGTCATCGACGCAGACATGGAGCCCGGCCTGATGCACACCGTCTATTTCTGGCTGAACGATGACGTGGACGCGGCTTCGGCGAAGAACTTTGAAGACGGCGTTTGGAGCCTGGAAGGCATCCCCACCGTGAAGCGGATGTTCGTTGGCCCGGCGGCGTCAACGCCCAGCCGTGGGGTTACGGACAACTCCTTCGACTACGCCCTGATCGTCTGGTTTGACGATGTTGCCGGACACGACGTTTACCAGACGCATCCCATTCACCTCAAGTTCGTGGAAGAGCAGGAGGCGAAGTTTAAGCGGGTGCAGGTTTATGATAATGTGTTGTCTAAGTAAGTTGGTCAGACTGTAGGCACTGACCCCGATATTGAGGTACAAGCTTTACCGCTAAAAGCTGATCGCTAAATGCTAAACGCTGAATTACTCTACCTCGCTCCAATCTTCTTCTTAATCGCCCTGACCTACGCCACGGCGGGCTTCGGCGGTGGGAGCAGCTACCTGGCCGTATTGGCACTTGCGGCGCTACCGACGGGCGAAATGCGGGCTACGGCCCTGGTCTGCAACCTGATTGTGGCCAGCGGCGGTGTCTTCCACTTCTGGAAAGCGGGGGCGATGCCCTGGAAAAGAGCTCTGCCTTTAGTGCTGTTCAGCGTACCCGCCGCCTACCTTGGAGGCCGGATTGAACTGCCACGCGAGCAGTTTTTAGGCCTACTCGGGTTGGTGCTGTTGTTTGCAGGGCTAGCGATGTGGTGGCGAACGGGGCTTGAGCAAATACCTCCCAACAATGAACCTCCTCCGGAGGCAGAGAACGCCGAAAATGCGCAAGTAGGAGCCGGGCTTTTAGGTGGTATGCTTGGTTTTCTGGCGGGTCTTGTCAGTATCGGTGGTGGCATATTTCTGAGTCCGGTTTTGTTTTTGCAGCGCTGGGCGGCGGCTCGGGTTATTGCGGCGGTTACCAGTTTGTTCATCTTCGTTAACTCCCTGAGCGGTCTGCTGGGGCAACTGAGCCGGGGCATTGAGTTGTCCTGGCAGTTGCTGGGCGTACTTGCCGTTGCGGTTTTATTGGGTGGGCAGATTGGGACGCGGCTTACGCTCAGAAGACTGTCAGCAACCACCATTCGGCGCATTGCGGCGGTACTGATTGTTATCGTTGGTGTCCGATTATTGGTGCAGGTGAGCGGTGTTCTTTAGCTTTGCCGTTGATGGAAACCATAACTCTACTTTGTTTCGGTGTTGCTCGGGATATTACCGGTGTTGGAAACCTTTCTTTGCACCTGCGGCCGCGCCCTTCAATTGCTGATGTGCGTGAACAACTAATCGCTGAGTACCCGGCGTTTGGAGAACTCGTCAGCTTTGCCATTGCCCGCAATGAGGAATACGCCGCCAATGATGAGGTGGTGGAAAAAGGTGATGTTTTGGCGATAATTCCTCCGGTGAGCGGGGGGTAAACGGATTCAACAGAAATGCTCGTATGACCGATATTCGACTATCAGACAAAAAGCTCAGCATCGACGCCGCTTACGCCTCCGTCCAGGACCCCGCCTGTGGCGGCATCGTCCTCTTCATCGGCACCATCCGCAACCACAATAAGGGCAAAACCGTCACCCACCTCGATTTTGAGAGCTACGCCCCGATGGCCATCAGGGAAATGACCCGCATCGCCGAAAAGGCAAAGACGGAACACGGTCTCCACGCCGTCACCCTTCACCACCGCGTCGGTAGCCTGGCCATCGGCGATATCGCCGTCATCATCGCCGTCAGCAGTCACCACCGCAAAGCCGCCTTCGCCGGTTGCGAACAAGTGATCGACGAGCTGAAGGAGCACGTCCCGATCTGGAAGAAGGAGTTTTTGGAGGATGGGAGTTA
>CAYWMW010000162.1:7151-8246 GCA_964458975.1 uncultured Lewinella sp.
CCTCCCCGTCCGCAAACTAAGCGCCTCAATAGCAGCATCATGCTTCCGAATCTGTGAAGCGAGCATCAGACTGAGCTTACCGGAGTTGCAGTAAATCAGGTATTTGCCGCCGGGTTCCATCCGTTCCAGGCATTGCCCGAAGGGGTTTCGTTTGGTGAGGCGGACGACGCCTGCGGGGAGTTCCGGTTCGCGTTGCTCATCGAGCATACTGAAGACGAGGTCGTAGTCGGGCAGGTCGGCGAGGGTGGCTTCGGTTTCGAGGTCGGCGCGGGAGAGTTGGGCTTTTTTCCAGGGTTCGGGCATGGGCTTGGTGTAGGTTTTTTTGAGGTTTAGCCGGTGCTGGTGGTTGTCCAGCGCGTTGTAGGTGAGGAGTTGACGGAGGGGTGGGTTTCCGATTTGCAGCAGGAAACACAGGGCGGCGTTGGCTTGCAGCATGGCGATGAGGCCAACGGCGGTGGGCAGCACACCGACGGTCGCGCAGTCGGGCAGGGTAGGGTCCGGCGCGGGGAATACGTCGCGCAGGTGGATGTCGTCACGGTTTTCGTTCGGGAATACGGCCAGGTAGCCTTCGTATTTATGCACCGCGCCGTACACGAGTGGCGTACTGAGCAGATGGCAGGCATCGCTGACGAGGTGCTTGGTCTGGGCATGATCGGTGCATTCAACAACGAGGTCGGCCGCTTCAATCAGCACCTTTGCGTTATTGGCTTCCAGGTAGCTTTTGTGGGCGCGGACGCGGGTGCCAGGGTTGAGTAAGGAGCAGTGCTCTGCCAGCAGCTGTGCCTTATTCTCCGACGCTCCGGTCCGGAAGAAAACCTGCCGGTGGAGGTTGGTCTCCTCCGGCGAATCCCCGTCTACCAACGTAAGCGTCCCGACGCCAGCTCCGGCTAAGTACGCCGCCACCGGACCGCCCAAACCTCCGCAGCCGACGACCAGGACGTGGCTGTCGGCGAGGCGTTGCTGGCCGGTTTGACCGATTTCGGGGAGGATGGTTTGGCGTTGGTATCTGTTCATTGGCTAAGGTTTTTTTAGGGGCTGAGGCTGGGCATCTGGGTGGAAATACCCAGGACTTCGCCGATGCTAACGCATCTTACT
>CAYWMW010000162.1:8346-10007 GCA_964458975.1 uncultured Lewinella sp.
TACGGGATTGGTTGTAATCTGACTTTCCTCCAGTTTTTGATACCAACCTCAGCCCCGTAATCTCAATAGCGTGGCTCATCGCCTTGCACATATCGTAAATGGTAAGGGCGGCGACGGAGGCACCGTGGAGGGCTTCCATCTCAACGCCCGTCCGCCCGGCGGTTTTAACCCGGCATTTAACCTTCATTGCACCGGCGTCCGCGCCCTGAATATCGAACTTAACGGAAGAAATATCCAGCGCATGGCAAAGGGGAATCACCGACCAGGTCTGCTTCACGGCCATCGTCCCGGCAATCACCGCTGTCTGGATGACGGAGCCTTTCTTGGTTGAGAAGTCATTTGCGCCCAACTCGGCCATGATCGCTTCGCCGAGCACAACGGTACACTCCGCTTCCGCAATGCGGGTCGTTACGGCTTTGTCGCCTACGTCTACCATTTCGGGGAGGCCGTCTTTGTTTAGGTGGGATAGCATGGTGGCGGTGTTTTAGCAAACAATTTGATAAATACGGGTGATTGTCTTGTGTTTTATGTTTGAAGTGTGTATCATTGCACAAGGGTTGTGTAACCTTGTATAAACTTTTCCGGTCAATGAAGTACTTAAATATCCAACAAACGGCAAAAATACTAGATGTAAATTCAGAAACACTCCGTAGGTGGGATAAAAGTGGCAAATTTGTAAGTCAACGCCATCCAATAAACAACTACCGAATGTACCCGGAAGAAATGGTAATGAACTTAGCAGATGATTTACAGCTAGAGTTAAAATACGGCGGTTCTGAGCGTCCCGAAAACGCATCCCCATCGTCTATTGCTGAATCTATCCACGTCACTACAGATTTTGGTACTTTATATCGTTACGATGCCATTGAGTTCTTAAAAAGCTTAGGAACTGCCTCCGTGGACTTGGTTTTTGCAGACCCCCCGTACAATATCAAGAAGGCTGAGTGGGATACCTTCTCTTCTCAAAAAGAATACGTCGCTTGGTGCATGCTTTGGATTGAGCAGGCTGAACGTGTGCTAAAGCCAACAGGGTCACTCTATATCTGTGGCTTTTCAGAGATTCTCGCTGACATTAAATGGGCTGCTTCGCATCACTTTAAGGGATGTAAGTGGTTGGTCTGGTTTTACCGTAACAAAGCTAATCTTGGAAACGATTGGGGCCGGTCTCACGAAAGCATTCTCCATTTTCGTAAGAGCAAGAAATTTACTTTCAATATCGACGAAGTTCGCATTCCCTATAATGCACACACTTTAAAATACCCAAAGCGCACGCAGGCAGAGTCCTCTCAGTATGCAAATGGGAAAAAGTATGTGTGGCAGCCCAATCCTTTAGGTGCCAAACCTAAGGATGTTCTGGAAATTCCAACATTGTCTAATGGCTCTTGGGAACGGTATGCGCACGAAACGCAAAAACCAGTTGAGTTACTACGCAAAATTATCCTTTCTTCATCAAATGCTGGTGATCTCGTTGTGGATCCTTTTGGAGGCTCTGGTACTACATTCGCGGTAGCAGAAGCTTACGAAAGGAACTGGTTGGGATCTGAGCTTGAGGAAGGCTATTGTAAAACAATCGAAAAACGAGTTTTGGATACAGAACACATCAAGCGTATTAAAGCGGAAGTAGATACTAAAGCTTCAAATCAACGGAGGAAAAAACTACG
>CAYWMW010000163.1:0-9898 GCA_964458975.1 uncultured Lewinella sp.
TTTTACTCACACCGAAAACAAGCGCCCCCCCAAATTCAAAAAAACCCCATTGCTTTTTAACAAGCTCCCTCCCCCGTGGGGAGGGTTGGGGAGGGGGGTTAGGCAAGGAATCCACACTCGTAAATATGTATGCATATTATCAAGGCAATGCCCTCAAATTCGGGCCACAAAGCTACGGACTTAAATTGGCAACGTTACTGGCCCAACAAGGCTTTTGCGTCTCCACCAACACCCCCCACCAGACTGGAATTTGGCCGCCGGAGGTTCGGTAAACCCAAAAACGTAACTTCGGGATAAACTGAACTCCGGCCATCTTTCAGGAGCGGGGCTTCGTTTTCATCCAACATTTCAGCGGGGAGCCACGGGAAACGGTTGCGGTAGCCCGTACACCAAAGTACAACGCCCTGCTTGCCCTCGGCGGGCCAGGGAATCGGTTGCGGAGCTGTTTTCTGGCATTTGCAACGCAGGCTTCCGTCGTTGTAGCGGGCGATGTGGGTTTTGATGCGGCGGATGGCGGGATCGAGCGGAGGTTCACCGACGGTTACGTCTCCGGAGCCTTCGTTGAGCAGCATTTTACCGGGGAAACGGTCCGTCCGCAGCGTAATCATACCCGTTTTATAGAGCCACCAGTAGATGTCTTTGCCCAAAAAACTCCGGGGCAGGTTGCCCATTTCCGGGCCAGCCAAGGTAACACTTGCGCCAACTTTAAGCAGCAGCCGGCTCAGTTGCTGGCCACTCGCTCCGGCCCCGACCACCAGCACATCGGTATCCGCCCCAGCAATATCCGCCACGTTGCGAATTTCGGAGCTGTGGTACTGCTTCACTTCCGGAGGGAAGGAATCTGCAATGGCTTCCGGCCTCGTGGGGGTCGTGTACGCTCCGGTAGCAACGACCAAATTTTTCGCCCGGAACGTACCGTTGTCGGTACTGATTTCCCAGGTCCGTCCCTTATCCATTTCTCCCTTACCCCCTTCAACAATTTGGGCGCGGACGCAGGTGCAAAGATTGCGGACGGGCAGGGCGAAGTGGCGGGCGTAGTCTTCGAGGTAGTTGGCCAGGTCCAGGCGCGTCGGCAAGTGATCATCGGCTTCTGGCGGAGCCAGGCCGGGGAGTTGGTTGTACAGTTGCGGGCTGAACAGGCTGAGCCCTTCCCAGCGTTTGCGCCAGTTGTCCCCCACCCTTTCGTTTCCGTCCAGGATCAGGAAGTCGTGGCCCGCTCGCTTCAGGTAGTAGCCTGCTGCCAGGCCAGCCTGGCCGGCGCCGATTACTATGGTGTGGAGGGGGTTGCTCATGGGGTTGAGGTTTTGGGTTAGCACATTGAAGGGTACACTGTTATGCATCGTACCGCTTCGCGGTGCTGTTTTTCGTACGGAAGGTGTTGCAACCCGGGACTACGCTTCGCTACGTCCCGGGTTACTGAAGTTACATCCCTACGGGATGCTTACCGGACCTACTATCTCCTACTGACTCGGCTTGTAAAGCCTCGACCGGGAGCGAGGTTTTCACTCTACATCGTTGCCTTTAATCGCCGCCGCAACGTTCCGGTCCAGCGCCTCGTGGGCGAGTGGTGTGGTGAACTGGTTCAGCTCGTCCAGTCGTTGGTTGATGGCGTCTTTGTCTTCGCCCGCGACGGCGGCGGCGAGTTTTTCGGCGTAGCCTTCGATGCTGGTCACCTGCTCGGTTTCCAGCCAGTTGGCGTTTTGTTTCAGGAATTTTTTGGTACTCAGCAGCACGTTATTGGCCTCGTTGCGGGCCTCAACGAGGGCGCGGTTCTTCATGTCGGTTTCGGCGTTGGAGAGGCTTTCGATCAGCATTTCGGCCATCGCTTCTTCGCTGATGCCGTACTGGCTTTTGATGGTGACCGACTGGCTCTGGCCGCTGCGGTGCTCCATGGCTTTTACGCGCAGGATGCCGTCGGCATCGAGGCCGAACTGAATTTCGATCTGTGGGATGCCAGCGGGCATGGGCGGGATGTTGCCGAGTACAAATTCGCCGAGCTTGCGGTTATCCGCCACCATGTCGCGTTCGCCCTGGTAAACGGCGACCTTCAGGTTTTTCTGCCCGTCTACGCTGGTGGTATACTTGCGGCCAACGCGGGTGGGAACTTTGGAGTTCCGGGCGATGATCGGGTCCATCAGGCCACCAACGGTTTCGATGCCGAGGCTCAGCGGGGTGATGTCTAGCAGCAAAACGTCTTTTTGGTTTCCAGCCAGGACGTCGGCCTGGATGGCGGCTCCGAGGGCGACTACCTGATCGGGGTCCAGGGTGTTATTCACGGCTTTGCCGAAGTAGTTGGTCACCTCTTTCTGCACCAGTGGTACGCGGGTGGAGCCGCCGACCATGATGACGTGGTCAATATCATCTGTCGTTATTTCAGCGTCTTTTAGGGCGCGGCCGCAGGATGCAAGGGTCCGTTTTACGAGTGGGGTAAAGAGCACATTTGCCTGGTCCCGGTCGAGGTATAAGGTCGTACCGTGAAACTCAGTCGTAAAGCTGTCCTGGCCGGATAGTCGTTTCTTCGCCGCCTCTGCGAGCAGGCGGATCTCACCCCGTTTCTCCGCCGAGTCAATCTTCAGTGATTTTTCGTTGATCCAGTGGTCCACGATGGCCTGGTCGAGGTCATCGCCGCCGAGGAAGGTATCTCCGTTGGTGGAAAGCACCTCGAAGATGCCCATCTCAATCCGTAGGATGGAGACATCGAACGTACCGCCGCCGAGGTCGTAGACGGCGATGGTGCGGCCCTCGTCTTCGTCCTTCAGCCCGATGCCGTAGGCGAGGCTCGATGCCGTTGGCTCGTTTACGATGCGGAGCACATCCAAACCCGCCAGGCGGCCAGCATCGCGGGTCGCCTGCCGCTGGGAATCGTTGAAGTAGGCAGGTACGGTAATCACCGCCCGGCTCACTTCGCTGCCCAACTCCGCTTCGATTCTTGCCTTGAGGGATTTTAGGATCTCCCCCGATAGCTCAATTGGGCTGTAGTATTTGTCTTTACCGTCTGGTCCGGGAACGGCGATCTTCACCAGGCGGTCTTCATCTTCGTCGATGATCCGGTAACCGAAGCGGTTCTGGACGGTCGAGAGGTCTCCGTAGCTCTTGCCCAGCAGGCGCTTTACGGAGTAGATCGTTCTTTCCGGTGCGGTGGTCAGGTAAGGTTTCGCCTCATCCCCCACCAGAACGGTACCGTCTTCGGCGAAGTGGACAATGCTGGGCACCAGAACGTTTTTACCATCAGCGCCGGCCACGGCCTCCGCCTTACCGTCGGATACAATGGCGACTAAACTATTGGTGGTTCCGAGGTCAATGCCTACGATGGTCTGGCCAACCGAACTTACTGCCTTATCTTCCTTTACCTTCCCTGCCTGGAGGTCGATGCTAAATTTTGCCATTATGGTTTTTTGGGGTAGGCTGGGAACGTACGGACGGGGACGATGGTTGTGGTTCCCGGGTCTTTATCACTACAAATTAAGGGGTGGCTGTGCATTCGATGTAGGCACAAGGTTCACCCATAAACTAAACATAGGGTGTGTAATCTGACCAATTATTAGTTCACGCTCCGGCTAAAAACACGAAGCGTTTTAATAAGCTCCTGCTCCGTGGGGAGGGGGTTTATATGCAATCAACAACACACAGGCTACACTTGCTCCTTCTTCTCAACTTTACTGTTGACCACAACGTGCAGTTTTTCCAGCCGCTCGGCAGATTCATCCGCCCCGGTGAGTGCCAGACTGAGCGCTTTGTAATCGGTTGGCTCGCGCAGGTTATTGGCGATTCGTTTGAGCATTAGCTCAAAGTAGCAGTCCTCGATATCGGCCAGGGTTTGGATGTCTTCCTGAAAACTGATCAGGCCGTCGTCACTGGGCCGGAAGAGGTAACACTTAAAGAGTACCTGCCGAATTTTCTTTACCTCAGTCATTGTTGCGCCCGGTACATCCTGAGACAGCTGGTCGTAGCACTCTTCGTCCAGTTCCTTGAAGGAATGAAACTTACCGAAATCCTTCAGGAAGGAAGCGTAGATATCAATTCCGATCCACATTATTTTGGGTGGAGGCATCCGGACGCCCTGCTGAGCAGCAACCCGCAGGTAGTATTTTGGTAGATCCTGGTTGCGGCTGCCTGAGTTGGCCGTCGGGCGCTTAGTCCCCGGTAGATCGTAGTAATCTTTGAACTCGTCGCAGGACTCCCGCAGCGCATCATCCTTTAGAGAATCTGTACCAACTCCGTAGACATGGCATCCTAACGCCTTGAGGTCTTCGGTGAGTTGCAGGTAGTCATCATCCAGGCCAACGAGTACTACCTTGGTGACGTCCTCATTGTCCTGAATAAAACGCTTTACCCTGGCCACCATGGGAGGAAAAACATCCGCCGGAGCGTAGGGGTCTTCAGGAAAGACATGGAAAAGCGCGGTTTCTTCCAGCAAAAGAGACTGGCGGTAGCGGGCCATCCAGTGCCAATTGCCAAAAGCCTCGTTGGCGTGAACCTGGCCGAAAGAACGGGCATAGTCCATAACGGCTTCCACATTAACCATCTTAGGTTGCAGGCGGCCGTTCGCCTTTTTATGGCCTGAACGTCCGTGTTTATCAAGCATTAAAGCCTGATGCAAGTGTTCAAAATCCCAAAAAACAGCTACAATATCAGACATGGAGAATGTAAAAATTACATTTGATAGAAGATCGGCAAGGTAGTATATAAGTTACAACAAACAGTAATCCAACCCTACAAATCTGTCCGTTTATGCGCATACATAGGGTTAAAAAGTACAGAGGCCCTTAAGTAGCAATTACTTAAGGGCCTCTTGGAGAAGGGTCCAGGCTTTTTAAATTGCCAGGCTACGGTCACGCATCACTTCTTCGTACATTTTCTGAAGCTTCTTCCTTGCGAAAAATATACGGGACTTGATCGTTCCGAGCGGGCTACCCAGTTGTTCTGCAATCTCGTCGTACTTATAGCCCTGGTAAGCCATGAGGAAGGGAACCCGGAAATCATCAGGCAGGCGATCTACCAGTTCCTGCAGTTCGTTGAAGGTGACTTCACTCTCTCCATCGTTCAGGACGGTCTTATTGCCGCTGTTGATGTAGTAGTTGTTCGGCGTCTGGTCAATAATGAGGTTCCGACGAACCTTCTTACGGTAGTTATTGATAAAGATATTACGCATAATGGTAACCGCCCAGGCCTTAAAATTGGTACCAGGGTTATACTTTTCAGCGTTGGTCATAATCCTTAGCGCGGTATCCTGGTACAGGTCTTCCGCATCGTTCATATTGCCGGTAAGTTTCAGGCTGAAAGCACGAAGACTGTTGGTAATGGTGCTCAGGAGGTCCTGAATTTCTTTCTGTTGTTGCTTTGTAGCTTTCATTTTTTTGATTTTTGGTTATAATTGTAAAGAATCTTTACAAAGATAAGCTTTAACGATATTCGGCGCAAGTCTTTGTTGTCCATAAGTACGACTAGCAATTGCAAAGGCTGTGCCAAATTTCCGCACAAAACGCAGCAAACGTAAAAAAATTTGACATTCATCAACCATTTTTGTCAACGAGTTGTAAATATGCAGTAACCATTTCATGAGTGTCTATGAAAACGAAGGAATTAGCAAGTCCCAAAAATAAGACCCTGCCTAACTTTATCGCCTCCAACCTTAGGGTACTCCGCAAGCGCCAGGGGTGGTCTCAGTCAGAGTTGGCACAGCGGGTGAGTCTTAACCGCGGGAACATTGCTAGTTACGAAAGTGGGTCAGCGGAACCGAGCATCTGCAAAATGCTAAGAATCAGCAACTTACTAAAAGTACACCCGCAGGATATTACCCGGCGGGATTTAAGCGACCCCAACGAGTTATTACTCGCTCAACTCGCCCATGACGAGCACCGGATGGAAGAAAAGGAAAGGCTGGCGCAACTACGCTACCGCGCCATTGAGCTAACCGAATTGGTCCAATCTTCCCGCAAGTTGTTCCAGTACAAGTGCCGAAATTTGGAAAAGCCATGTAAGGAAGCGGATCTTTTTGCGGCCCAGTATGAGCAGTTGTTCGAGGTTACCCAACAATTACTGGAGGAGCACCGAGAACTACTGGGTGAAGTAGGCTGCAACTGCGACTAAAGCACTAGTTTGCAACGATTTGGCAAGCCAATCAGCCTTTTTGGCAGGCCCCTGCAATAATACCTGCCAATTTCAACTTCCCCTTGCTCTATCGTCAGATTATGCTGTGTGTTGCCACTGCTTATCACTATTGACACCCACGGAGAGCAAATACATTGGTAAAACCGTACTCCCCTGGTATCTACTGAGCAAAAGTACCGGCAGGGATTAACCCCTGTGTCCGTTTCAACATTCAGCCCTAAAATAGTGTTCTTTAGGGGAAATAACACACTGTATACTCAAACTACGCTCACATGGAACTCTACGACATCAACCGCGTTGCCCTCATCATCTCTCCTAGTGAGGCCCTCCTGAAGTGGGCGATTAGCGAGGAGCCCTCCTTAGCTGAAGAAATTGACCTGGATGACCCTTCGGACCTGAGCACCGTATACCTCCTCCCAGACTTTGATGACATTGATGAAGCTGACGACTGGATCGAAGACAACTACCTACCCATTCTTGAGACCCTGCTCGAAGAATGGATTCCGGACGACAGCTGGCCCGACCGGTTAGAATTCACCCACCTGGAGAAATACGCTGACTACTCCTTCAGCAACGTCGTCATTGATACCGTAGACCCTTCTTACGACGAAGACTAGGCGGAGGCAGGGGCTGAGAAGTTGCGAAAGCCCGTCTAACAGACTTCGGACGGATCTTCTTATCCCCTTCCTTTGCTCTCGCTCGGCGAACACCGTCTGCACCTGCGGCCGCGCCCTCTCCTTTTCCCATTACTTCCTTGTCCCTTCATTTTGCACTATCAAACTCCCTCTCCGGCCATTGCCGCCCTCGTAAACCTGAAGCCCGATCCGCTGCTGTTTTTTGGCCCCGACCGTAACCTGATGTTGGTGGCGGAACGGCCCAGCTACCCTTCCATCGAAGAGCTGCGCGAGCCCAAACTAAAGCTGGCTGGCCGGCAAATAAACCCCGCTACCTATACGCCGTACGGCCACCGGGGCTACCATGCGCCCCGCTTGCGCAATCTGCGTACGGGCGAAGACCGGCCCTTCACAGGGATTCCGGAAACCGGTACTTTCCGATCTTTCACCTGGTCGCCCAACGGCAAACGCATTGCCTTTTGCCTCAACACCCCTACCGGCTTACAACTCTGGAGCTGCCCGGCGGACACCCTGGAGTGTACGCCCCAGGGGCCACCTAACCTGAACAACAGCCTCGGCGGCCACACCTTTGAGTTTGTTACCGACGACGTAGTGATGACGAAGCGGCGCATCGAAGGCGCGGAACAGCCCCCCGCAACAGCAGCCACTACCGGCCCCAACGTGCAAGACACCAGCGGCAAAGAAGGCCGCAACCGCACCTATACCAACCTACTGCAGAGCCAGCAGGATGTGGAGATGTTCCGCCACTACGCAACGGCCCAAATCTGGCTGGCGGACTTCAGCACCGGCACCGAAAAGAAATGGGGAGCTCCGGGCATCATCTCCGGCGTAAAACCGAGCCCAGACAAACAATACTTCCTCGCCGTACGGGTCACCGAGCCCTTCAGCTTCAACGTTCCGTTCGAGAAGTTTGCCGACCGGGTAGAAATGCTCGATGCCGACGGCAACCTGGTTAAACTGCTGGCCGAACGGCCCGCCCGCGAGCACATCCCCGCCCCCTTCGATGCCGTAGCCACTACCCCCCGCCGCTACAACTGGCGCAGCGACCACCCCGCCCAACTGTACTGGACCGTAGCCCAGGACGAAGGCGACAGCCGCAACGAAGCCGAGTTCAGGGATCAGCTATTCTACCTGGAGCCGCCCTTCACCGGCGAGCCCCGGCCCAGCGTAAAAATGCCCCTCCGCTACGGTGCCCTCCGCTGGGGACGGGGCGATCTGGCGATCTTCATCGACTGGAGCTATAAAGACCGCCGCCAGGTCACCCGCCGCTGGTGGCCAGACGAACCTACGCGAGCGCCCGAGATCATCTTCGACCAGAACTGGGAAGACAACTACAACGACCCCGGCAGCTTCATGACCATCACCCAGCGCAACGACCACACCGTTTTGCTGACGCGGGAGGCAGGGACGAAAATGGTACTCGCCGGCATCGGTCACGGCCCCGAAGGGAGCCAGCCGTTCATTGACACCTACGAAATTGAGACGGGCAAAACCGAACGCCTCTGGCAATCCACTCCGCCCCATTTCGAGTACCCCGCGTACTTCCTCGATGAACACCCCGACTGGGTATTCATGGGCCGGGAACAGACGACGGAACGGCCAAATTTCTTCCTCCGCAACCTGAACTCCGGCGAAGAAGTACAACTCACCAACTTCGAGCATCCTTATCCGCAACTGCGCGACGCCAAGCTGGAAAAGCTGGAATACCTGCGCGAAGACGGCGTCCAGCTGCGGGGAGATTTGCATACGCCGCACGATTTCGTAGTGGGCAAAAGCGACCCGCTGCCCGTGTTCATGTGGGCCTACCCCCAGGAGTATAAGGACGCGGAGAAGGCCGGGCAGGTGACCACCAGCCCGCACCAGTTCACGCGTATTTCGCCGCTCAGCCCCCTACCCTTCCTTGCGGCGGGCTTCGCGGTACTGGACGATTTCTCCATGCCGATCGTCGGCGAGGGCGACCAGGAGCCCAACGAAACCTTCATCGAGCAGGTCCAGATGAACGCAAAAGCTGCGGTGGACAAACTGGTAAAAATGGGCGTTGCGGACCCCGAGCGCATCTACGTCGGCGGCCACAGCTACGGCGCGTTCATGACGGCGCACCTGCTGGCGCATACCGACCTGTTTGCTGGCGGCATCGCTCGCTCAGGGGCCTACAACCGTACGCTTACGCCCTTCGGCTTTCAGGCGGAGGAACGGTCTTTTTGGGAAGTTCCGGAGACTTACATCAAGCTCTCCCCCTTCGTCCACGCTGACAAGATCGACGCGCCGTTGCTCTTAATTCATGGTGAGGAAGATGCGAATTCGGGTACTTACCCCGTACAGAGTAAGCGTTTATTTGCGGCGCTTAATTCGTTGGGTAAAACGGCCCGGCTGTGTTTGCTGCCGCACGAGGACCACAGCTATGCGGCGGAAGAATCGGTGCTGCACATGCTTTGGGAGATGGAGCGGTGGATGGGGTAGTAAAGGGAGTAAAGAAACCTCGGAATTTGGACTGTTCCTTTATCCTTATTTCCTTTTTTAGGCGCGGCCGCAGGATGCAAAAATGGTTAGAAGAGCAAAGTTAAAGGTTTGGTCTCCGTAAGCGCAGCCATTGGCAAGCACTAAAAACAAACATACGATACCCAGCCCTAGTGGGTGAGTTCACAATTACTTGGCTACTAGTTGAACAAGAGAATTTCTACGTCGAACGTTCTGGCTTCGTTTACCTCGCAGCTCGGGTTGAACAAATTTATAGTACCGCCAGGACAACCGATAACATCGGTATTCGTAACCGATGTCGTTCTTCCAGGATGATAATAGTCAAAAATAAAAAACTCAACCCGGTCGTCAATTTGATCAGTAAATTCTAAACGGCCGTTAATCAAAGGTTTACGGCTAGTGTACAATTGCCCACTAGTTCCTATTCCAGGACTCATATAACCAGTCACCCCAATATCTCCTTCTAATAGTGTATCCTGAGAGCTAGCCTCAATTACGATTACATCAAACATAACGATTATTTCATCATCGTCACAACCCGTGACAGCAAATAATGTAAAAGCCAAAATACAAAAGATAGAAGTTACTTTTAAGTAGATCATTGGACGACGATTATCTGGCGTGAATCAATTCCGTAGCTGGTACGGACGGTGAAGACATAGGCACCACTAGGT
>CAYWMW010000164.1:0-9898 GCA_964458975.1 uncultured Lewinella sp.
TGTGTGCTCACCTTAGAGCGTAACCCCTCGACTTTAGCAGCGTGAGCCGCCCAACATAACCCCTCGACCTTTGCGGCGGTAGCCGCCCAACGCAATCCCTAACCCAGCAGATCAAAAGGGCGCGGCCGCAGGATGCAATGAAAGGTCTCAAAGACCAAGGTTTCCTCCGAAGAGCAAGCCTCGAAAACCATACATTGCACCTGCGGCCCCGCCCCATAAAACAGAATCGCGGATTTTAGCGGATTGCGCGGATCAACGCAGGTTTTGCAGGCGCTGGTTGCCAGAACTTCAAAACGCCCAACATCCTTAAAGCTTCGTTAAAAACAGGGTAAGCCCTATGCAAGGCTTAAAAAGTGAGCATCCATACCCCGAACACAACAAAGAATTTGTGTCGTACCGTTCTTATCTTACCGAAGTTTAAAGATCAACCCATGCGCCATTTACTGATTGCCCTCGTTCTACTTCTTACCGCCAACTTGATGAGCCAGAATTACCAGGCAGAAAAAGACAAAATCACCGCCGCCATAAAAGCCGGCAAGCCCCGCACCGCCCTGAAGGCAGCCGAGGAGTACTACGCCCTGGCCATCAAAAACGGTGACGAAGACCAGGCCATCAAAGCCCTCGCCTACCGCGCACAGTTCACCAGCGAAACCGAAGAGGAAGGCCAGGATGCCGCCATAAAGCTGATCCACCAGGAGTTGGCAGCGAGCAAAGACCGCCCCATAGTTGCCTCCATCCTGCACTACATGCTCGGCTCCAGCTATTACCAGTACGCCCGGCAGAACAGTTGGCGGCTCCGCAACAATACGGCGACCACTACCGATACCGTGCCCGCCGCCAGCCGCGCCCTCGAAGACTGGAACCTGCCCCAACTCGTAGCCGCCGCCGAAGACCACCTCTTCACCAGCCTGGAACTGGCCCGTACAGCCCGTACCCAACTCTCCACCGTTCCCGCCATCGTGAGCAAAAACACGGAGCGGACGGACGAACGGCCAACGCTCTACGACCTCCTCGCCCGCAATTCCCTGAATATGCTCGGCAACCCGCTGCTCAGCGTCGGCGATCCGGAGATCGCCAAACCCGAGCAGTACCTCGGCAGCGCCGCCGCCTTCGCCGCCATGCCCATCAACGGGACCGAAGGAACGGGCTCCTACCGAAAACTCAAGATCTACCAGGACCTCACCAACTTCCACCTCGGCCCGCCCACGCCAGCACTGATGGCCGTTGACATCGACCGGTTGCAGTACGTAATGCAACTAGGTGCCAGCCAGGCCGACTACCTCGCCGCCATCCGCCGGATGCAGGAAACGTATAAAAATACCGCCGGGGGGCAAATCTTCATCGTCAAAGAAGCCGAGCTTTACGCCAACGGTTTCGAGGGGCTAGAGGACGACACCCCGAAAGCCACCGCACTTTCAATCCTGGGCCGAATAACCGACAAAGCCCCCGCCGTTGCTACGCCAGCCGAGCAACTCCGCCGGCAGATCAGGGCAAAATCCCTCAACGTCAATGTGCAGTCCGTCTACGGAAAGCAGGAGAACATCCTCGTTTCCCTCGGCTACCGCAACATTGACCGCGTGTACCACCGCCTCTACCCCGCCCCGGCCTCCGGCCCCGATGAAAAATTTGCCCGCTGGCGGTTGGACGAAGAAGCCCTGGCAAAGCTGGTCGCCAAAAAGCCAATGGCCAAGACCGACTTCCGCCTGCCCGCCAACGACGACTACGAACAGCACCGCACCGAAACCTGGCTGAAGGCGCAAAAGTCTGGCCGCTACTACCTCGTCTCCAGCAGCGACGCGAGTTTTGACCTAAAAAAAGGCCACGTAGCGACCACCAACTTCCAGGTCAGTGACATGGCCGTTGCTCGCTTCCACAACGGTGAAGACCACTACTTCGAGGTGGTGAACCGAACCACCGGCGCGGCGCTCCCGGGCATCAGCGTGGAAATGCAACGGCAAACCAATCAGCGCCGTAATGAGAACAAATGGGTCACCATCAAAACCGTTACTACCGATGCCAAGGGCCGGTTTGAGAACCCGAACATTGAACGGTCTTCCGTTCGGTTTATCCTCACCGACCGGGTCAACAACGATAAACTGGTCACCGACGACGGCTACTTCCGCTCCTACGACGAGCCCATCAGACGAACTTATCCGCTTACTCCGCTCTTCACCGACCGCAACATCTACCGGCCCGGCCAGACGGTAAAAATCTACGGCCTCACCTGGCAGAGAAATCCGGACGAAATGCCGGAGATGCTCACCGGGCAGAGCCGCGAACTCATCCTCAGAGATCCGAACTACCAGGAAGTGGGCAAAGTGACCGTTACCAGCGACGCGTACAGCCGCTTCAACGCCGAATTCAAGCTCCCCGAGGGCGGCCTGACCGGCAATTTCCAGATCCAGACCGACGGCGGCGGCGTGAGCTTCAAGATGGAAGAGTACAAACGCCCCCGCTTTGAAGTCGAGCTGGAAGGCCCCGACTACGCCGTTGCCGAAGAAGAAGCCGAAGTAAAAGGTACCGCGAAGCTTTACGCTGGTCCGGGCCTCGACGGGGCGAAGGTCAACTACCGCGTCTTCCTCGAAGAAGTGAGCTACTGGTGGTGGGGGCGCGGCAACAACAACGACCGCGACCTGATCGCCGACGGAGAAACCGAGACCGACGGCCAGGGCGAATTCACCATCAAGTTTACGCCCGAAAAGCAAAGCTCGAAGGGCCGCAAACGCTTCCGCTTCGTGATCGAAGCCGACGTGGCCGACGATACCGGTGAGACGCACGATGCCTCCACCAGCATCAGCCTGCGGAGCGAAAAACCGGTCATCGCCCTAAAACCCTCCGAAGAAATGGTGGACCGGGCGGACAGCCTCACCATCCTCGCCGCTGGCGCGGACGAGAACCTGACCGTGACGCTCACCATCACCCCCGTCACCAAGCCCGGAACATCCCTAAAGGACCGGAAGTGGGGCTTCCCCGACCGGCCGATCCTGGACGCGGAGGAGTACGAAAAGCGGTTCCCGGGCTTCGCGGCAGAGGCGACAACTGAGCTTGAAAAGTGGTCTTCCCCGGTTACCCCCATTTATCAGGGGGAGCTAAAAATCGTGAAGGGTGAAGCCCGTCTTGACCTGGCCGCCAAAAACTGGCCAGTGGGCCACTACCGCGTAGACTGGGCTTACCCGGATGGCTCCGCCGGAGAGCCCTCCACCTTCGCCGTACTCGATGTGGATAAAGCCGAGCTGCCCGCCGGCGTAAACACCTTCACGAAAGTCAGCAACCGCAACCCAAAGGTGGGTGAGACCTTCACCCTAACCCTGATTTCAGCCGTCGCCCTACCCAACATCAACGGGCTTTGGGGCAGCCGCAAAGGTTACAAACTCGTAGAAAAAGTTGCGGATAAAAAGGCTGTCTTTAGCTACACCCCGACCGATGCGGACCGGGGCGGCATCCACCTCTCCCTTGGCTACGTCAGCCTGAACGAGCGCCACAACTTCCGCGAGCGCTTTACCCTCGGCTGGGACAATAAAAAGCTGAAGATCGACTACGCCACCTTCCGCGACAAACTCCGCCCCGGCGCGCCCGAACGGTGGACGCTGACCGTGAAAAACGCCGACGGATCGCCCGTTCCAGCCGCCGCCCTCGCATCTATGTACGATGCGAGCCTGGACCAAATAAACCCGAACTACGGCTGGAGCTTCAACGCCTTCCCCGACTTCAACGGCGGAAACCAGAGCATGAGCTTGCTGACCGACGGAAGTCTTGGAGCCTCCGGGCGCAGTACCCTCAGCTCACCAAATTTGAAGGGCACTCCACCCTTACCGAAGCTGGACCTTAGTCCGTTTGGGCGCTACGGCTATGAACGTGGCCGGCGTGCAGGACAGATGATGAAGCGCAGCAGTGCTCCGCCGATTGCTTACAGTGCAGAAGCTGCGCCTGAGATGGAGGAAATGTCGATGGATCAAGTAGCCATTCAGGCTAACGTAGCTGTTGGATATGGAACACCTTCTCCGCCTCCACCGCCTGTTCCCGCAGCCGAGGGAAATGCAGCCGATGCGCCGGTTAAAATTCGTAAAAACCTGCAAGAAACCGCCTTCTGGTTCCCCGATCTGACGAGCGACGAGGACGGCAACCTGGTCATCAGTTTCGACAGCCCCGAGGCGCTGACGAGTTGGAAATTCCGCTTGTTTGCCCACGATAAAGAGCTGGCAACCGCCGTTTCCGAGCAAACCATCGTGACGCAAAAAGAGCTGATGGTACTGCCCAACGTACCGCGTTTCGTGCGCGAGGGCGACCAAATCGGCCTCACCACCCGCGTCAATAACCTGACCGAAAAGGCAATGGACGTAACGGTTTCACTGGAACTCTTTGACCCGGCGACGGATCAGACCTTCTCCCCCTTAATCCTTTCTTCCCTTTCCGGGGGCGCGGCCGCAGGTGCAGAGAAGTGGATAGAGAAACAGACCCTCGCCCCGAACTCCGGTGAAGCGGTAAGCTTCGCCCTCACCATCCCGGACGGATTCTCCACCAATGGGCCCATCGGCTACCGTGTAATCGCGCGGGCTGAAGGCTTCTCCGACGGCGAGGAAAACGTCATCCCCGTTTTGACGGACCGGACGCTGATTACCGTCAGCCAGCCCTTCTACCTCAAGCGGAAGGAGAAGAAGACCGTTACGTTGCCGGTGATGGCGAACAACAACAGCAAGAGTTTGCAGCACGTGAACTACACCTTCCAGGCCACCACCAACCCGGCCTGGCTGGCGCTGAAGTCGCTTCCCTACCTGATGGAGTACCCCTACGACTGTACCGAACAGCTCGCCAACCGGTTCTTCGCCAACCAGCTCGCCTACGCTACGGTGAAGGACAAGCCGATCCTGGAGCAGGTCTTCCGCCAGTGGCAAAAAGACACCAACGCCCTGAAGTCCGAACTGGAGCAAAACCAAAACCTCAAGAACGCCCTCCTGACCGAGACGCCCTGGCTCCGCGCCGCCGAAGACGAAAGCAAGCAGCGCGCCCGCATCGGCGAGCTCTTCGACCTCAAGCGTTTGGCCGATGAGCAGACCGCCGCGCTGGACAAACTTGCCAACCGCCAAAATCAGTCTGGTTACTTCGGCTGGTTCCCCGGTGGGCGCGGCAACCGCTACATGACGCAGTACGTGGTGGAGACCATGGCCCGCCTGCGCCAGCTCAAGGTGGTAACTGAAGACCAGGAAGGTCGGGTAGAATCCATCTCCGCCAGCGCGATCCTCTGGCTCGATCAGGAGCTGAAGGATGATTACCAGAAACTACTGGTGAGGATGAAGGACGAGAAAGACTGGAAGAAAGATTACCGCCCCTCTTCCTACGTAGTTCACTACCTCTACGCCCGGGCGCTTTCCGGAGCGTCCTCCGCTAACGTCGAAAAAGGAGTAAGTGAAGCATTAGCCTTCTTCACCGAGCGGGCTGGAGCGAAATGGTTGAGCTACGGACTGTACGAGCAGGCTTTGCTTGCCGCAACGGACGTAACCACCAACGGCCTCTCCGCCGCAAAGCGAGAACCGCAACTGGCGAATAAGATCATCGAATCCCTGCGCGAGCGCGCCCTGCACAAAGACGAGTTCGGGATGTACTGGAAGTACGGCCGGGGTTACCGCTGGCAGAACCTCCCCATCGAGACCCACTGCCGCATCCTGGAAGCCTTCCAGCTGGCCGGAGGGACGACGGACGAGCTCGATGAGATGCGCCTCTGGCTGCTGACCAACAAACGGACCAACCGCTGGGCAACCACCAAGTCTACCGCCGCAGCCGTCTTCGCCCTCCTCAACACCGGAACGAACTGGACCGCTGGGCCCGGAGAGCCCCTGGATGTTGCGTGGCCGGGCTATGCCTCAAAAAGGGACCTTGCATCCCGCGTGCGCGCCATCCAGGAAAACGCTGAAACCGCCGAAGCCGCCACCGGTGCCTTCTCCGTGAGCGTCGCCGCCAAAGATATCGACAGCGGCCTTGCCTCCGTGAAGGTAAAGAATCAGGACAACCGCCTCGTCTGGGGCGGCGTCTACTGGCAGTACACCGAACTGGCCGAGAAAGTAGAAACGGCCAGCGACGGCCCCCTCACCCTGGAGCGCGAACTCTTCCGCCGCATCCCGACCGCAGACGGCATCCGCCTGGAGGCCATCACCGCCAACGATCCGCTCAGCCCCGGCGACCGCGTGACCGTAAAACTGACCCTGCGCAGCGACCGCGAGCTGGACTTCGTCCACCTCAAAGACCGCCGCGCGGCTACCTTCGAGCCCATCACACAAATTTCCGGCTACCAGTATAAAGGCGGCCTGGGCTACTACTTTGCCCCGGGAGACCTGGCCACAAACTTCTTCATCGATCACCTGCCAAAAGGAACGTTCACGGTGGAGTACGACCTGTTTGCGACCTACGCTGGTAGCTTCAGCAACGGCCTGGGCCGGGTGCAGTGTATGTACGCGCCGGAGTTTGGGGCGAATACTAATGGGGCTCGGATTGTGGTGGAGTAGGGATTGGTCTTGTGGTCTTGTGGTCTTGTGGTCTTGTGGTCTTGTGGCCGAAAAACAAACCGCCAGGAGATGTTCTCTCCTGGCGGTTTTATTTTTCGTCAAGGCTTATAATTCCCCTAATCCTCCTCCGGAGAAAGGAACTTGTACACGAAGCCAGCAATGAGCGCGCCCACAATCGGCGCAACCCAGAAGAGCCACAACTGACCAATAGCCCAATCTCCACTAGCGAAAAACGCCTGACTGGTACTACGCGCAGGGTTTACGGAAGTGTTCGTAACCGGAATGCTAATCAAATGAATCAGGGTGAGGCATAAGCCAATTGCCAGGCCCGCCAAACCACGTGGAGCTTTAGAATAAGTGGACCCCAGGATGACGAAGAGGAAGAAGAACGTAAGTACCGCCTCGCAGATCAGGGCCGACATCATGGAATAGCCACCGGGAGAATGCTCTCCGTAGCCGTTGGCGGCGAAGCCGCCAACTTCAAAGCCCGCCTTTCCGCTGGCGATCATGTACAGGATACCCGCACCGAGCACACCACCAAGTACCTGGGCGATGATGTAACCGGGTAGTTCTTTGCCGTCAAAGCGACCACCAGCCCAGAGGCCCAATGACACGGCGGGGTTGAGGTGGCAGCCGGAAATGTGGCCAATGGCGTAGGCCATAGAGACAACGGTAAGGCCAAAGGCGAAGGCAACGCCCACGAAGCCGATGCCAAGTTCGGGGAAGGCTGCCGCCAGAACGGCGCTACCACAGCCTCCCAGTACCAACCAGGATGTTCCGATAAATTCAGCGATATACTTCTTCATATTGTATGTTTTGTTTACACAAACTTAATAATAATTACGCTAAATACTAAAATTCAAACTATTATATTGCAACAATAAACACACGCATTGTTGTTTGTATCTCAAAAAAAAGCGGTTAACCACCCTGTTAGGTGTTTAACCGCTTTTTCTATGCAGATAAAAAACTTAACTTTTACAGCTTAAATCCTTCGATTCGCCCTGATAAAACCTCCCGATAAGACTTTCCGACCGGCAGTGAGGTGGTTTTACCTTTTTCTTTCACTTCCACCATATTGCCGTGCAGGGCTTCGATGCGGTTCACGTTTACGATGTAACTGCGGTGGATGCGCTGGAAATCGGTACTCGGCAATCTTTGGTCGAGCGATTTCATGGTTTGCAGGGTGATGACGCGGTCTTCTGGCATGCGGATGATGACGTAGTCTTTGAGGCCTTCGATATAGACGATGTCGGCAAGATTGACGCGGACGAGTTTTTTGTCGGCTTTGACGAAGAAGAAGTCTGCGCCGGATTTTTCTTCCACCACTTCCCCGGCGTTGGCTTTTTGCTTCAACTCCGCTTGTTCGATGGCACGGTTGCAGGCCGTGAGAAAGCGTTCGGTGCTGATCGGCTTCACGAGGTAATCCAGGGCGTTGAGTTCAAAGCCTTCGAGGGCGTAGTTGGGGTAAGCGGTCGTGAAGATGGTTACCGGCGGGTCCGAGAGTCCTTTGAGGAAATCGGTGCCGGTGAGTTGGGGCATATTGATGTCGAGGAACATCAGGTCAACGTCGTTGGCCTTGAGTACGTCGTTGGCTTCAAAGGCATTGTCGCACTTAGCGATGAGTTCGATCTGCGGTATTTTCTTGAGGTAGGTTTCGAGGATGTCCTGAGCCAGCGGCTCATCGTCAACTATAATTGCGTTTATCATGGTGCTAAAGTAAAGGGTTAAGGGAATAAAGGATAAAATGCTCGACGAACCTGGATGGTTTATCGTTAAATGGAAGTTAAAACCAGCCTCTTAATGAAATGCTTTGGTGCCAGCGTTGGAAGGGGCAAGCGGGTTAGGAGGGGGCAGCTTTTCGATGGGCGCGGGCGCCAGTTCAAGGTCGAGGTGAACGGCATAGGTGCTCGGCGATTCCCGGATGTTGAGCTCGTACCGGTCCTTATACAAAAGGTCTAACCGACGGCGGACGTTGACCAGGCCGATCCCGCCACTTGGCCGGTTGCCGTGCAGTTGGCTCGGCATCTGTGACCCTTTGCTGTTCTCCAGGATGAAATGCACCGCCCTGGGCTCAACGTTGAGCGTAGCGACGACGAAACCATCCTTGATGTTAGCATTAACGCCGTGCTTGAAGCTGTTTTCCAGAAAAGGAATCAGCATCAGAGGCGCAATCATCTGGTCGGAGACGTTGCCGTTTACTTTAAGTTCAATATCTATTCCCTTACGTTGGCGCAACCGCTCCAGGTCGAGATAGTTCTTAAGATAGTTGATCTCTTTCTTCAGCGGCACCCTCGGCTCGTTGCACTCATAGAGCATATATCGCATCATCTCCGATAGCTTGATAACGATGTCGGGGGCTTTATCGTCCTTCTTCAGCGTTAGGGCGTAAAGACTGTTGAGGGTATTGAAAAGGAAGTGCGGGTTGATCTGGCTCTTCAGGAAACGTAGCTCAGACTGCATACTCTCCCTTTCAGTAGCTGTTTTTTTTCGGTTTTGCACGATCCAGTCTACCATTATTTTACCCACCGTACTCAGCCCCGCAACGAGAAAAGTGCTGAAGAAGTAAGCGTAGAGATTGTTCAGAATATCCTCCTGAATACTACCGACCTTGGAGAAGAGAAAGTACTTCAGAACGAGCTTCAGAGGCGTAAAGACCAGCGCAGCACCGAGCAAGAGTAAAAGATAGGTCCAGTACTGGCCTTTCTTCAAATACTGGGGAAAGAGGTAGAGTAAGTTGATGTAGACTACTACTATATAAAAAACGATGTTGATGGCTTCGTTCGCTACCGAAAGCCCAAAAGAAAAATCTCCACCTCGCCATTGCATCAGCACCAGCAATATAAAGAAAGCCAACCACCCGCCGGCGTGATAAAACGGCCGTTGGGTTAGGGTACGCCCCAGGCGATCGAGAAAAGCCCCGGTTTCTTCCTTGATGTTGTCACTATTAACTACGGACATAGCGGCAATGTACGACGGCCACACGGAAAACAGAGACGGTTTTCCGACCAAAGCAACGCTTCCGAAGACAAGTAGACACCTCAAAGGCTTATCTTAGCCCCTATGGGAAAAATAATAGTTCTCGTTGTAGCCATCGCTATCATCTACTACATCGGTAAGGAAGTTATCGGTGCGTTTCGCCACCTCAGCGATGAAGAACTCGCTGACTTTTGGGCGGGGCGGACAAAAAAGTCTGACCCCAAAGCCCAGCGCAGGTTCAGTGAGCACCTCGGCAGTTGTACCAGCTGTAGGGACCGGTTAGACGAGATCCGTAAGTCCGGGACCGGGCCAGGTACCGATGCGCCGATGATTGAACGAAAGTATTGATCTTGTATGGTGGACTTGGTAAGGGCGCAAACCAAATTGTCGCTTTTTTGGCCCCCTAGCCCCCAAAGGGGGAA